>CAYVII010000006.1:0-20240 GCA_964451475.1 uncultured Rickettsiales bacterium | reverse complement strand
AATATCTCAAAAACCGGTTCTTGAAGGCCCAGTGGGCTTCATGACAGACTAATTGTATTTAGAGGATTAAAATGAAAAAGAGTATCTTATCACTTGCTGCGGCGGTTCTGGTTACAAGCTCTCTTGCTGCCTGCACAGAGATCCCTAAAACAGCATATTTCAACCGTGGCCAGCCTGAAAGCCTGCTTAGCGTTTCTTCAGAAGAAGTAACTGTAAGCCTTGAGAACGCGGGCGGCGCACGCCAGCTTACCGACTGGATCGACCGTCAGCAGCCTGCACGTGCCAAACTTGTTTGCGCATCTAACGCAACCTGCGATGAAGCGGCAGAGATACTTGACCAGTTCAACGTTCCGTACGATCAGGTTGACGGCGCACGCAATCAGGTTGTTCTGACATTTGAAAAGGTTGAGGCGCGTGACTGCGATAACCGTTTTGTAAGCAACCACATCAACCCGTATAATCTTCATCATACAACATTCGGTTGCTCGGTAGCGGTAAATCAGGTGCAGATGGTAACTGATAAGACGCAGTTCACAGATCCAAAACTTCTTGACCAGTACGATGGCCAGAAAGCGGTTCAGAACTATGATACTTATACATCACGTGATAAGATCGACCTAGACTCTGACCAGTTCACAAGAGGTAACGTGGGCCTTGGTCGCTAATATAATTAAAAGGGCCATATGAAGGTTCTTGCAATAATTCAGGATCCACAAGGGGCCGAAATAGCTGCGCAGGTGGCTGCAAAGTTCCAGGTGAGCAACCCTGTTGTTGTGACCGGAAATATATCTGAAGGCACCAGCTATCTTAAAAGCCACGAAGACTCTCCGGAATATGTACTGATAGATATCGGCGCAGGCTACCCGACAGTGCTTGATGACCTTGATGAACTGGCCGAACACTGCCAGATGAGCACAAAGGCAATAATGATAGGTTCGGTGAACGACCTTTCTTTATACCGCCAGCTGCTTCAGCGCGGCATAGTTGAATATTTTGTAAAACCCACAAACGTGAATGATATTGCCACGGCATTTTCAGGTCAGGCATCAACCGCACGCAAGCAGGTAAATATAACAGGCGGCACAGGCAAAGTTATTTCATTCATGTCTGCAGCAAGCGGCGACGGTTCAACCACGGTTGCAATAAACACGGCCTTCATGCTTGCGCGTGAATTCAACCAGCCTACGGTCATACTGGATATGGATTACCAGTACGGCATGGTTTCACGCAATCTTGACCTTATCTCCAACCACGGTATCCGTGAGATACTAGATCAGCCTGAAGGAACGGTTGATATTTCGTTCATTGAAAAAACAATCGTGAAATACTCGGAGAATTTATACATAATATCGGCCCCGAAGAATTTGCGTTTTGTTCCAAAGATCACTCCTGCAACTCTTGAGAATTTGCTGAATATACTGAAAACCAAATTCAAATATGTAATAGTTGACCTGCCGCATTTGTGGGTAGACTGGGTTGCAAACCTTATAGGCGAGGCAGACCGCAATATAATGGTGTCGCAGCTATGGATAAAATCGGCGGCTCACGCATCACGCTTTTTGGACGTAGCTCAGACCATGGGCATACCTGTTCACAAGACATCAATCGTTATCAACCGCAGCGGCTCAAAATTCAAAGAGGCAATAACGCCTTCTGAGTTTTCTACCGCATGTAAAAAGAAAATAGATTATTATATATCTAACGAAAGTAAGGCCATAATCACTGCCGAAAATCAGGGCAAGACTGCAATTGAGATGAATAACTCGGTACTAAATAAACAGTTCAGGGAAATAGCCGAGTCTATTTTCCAGATGTCTAACGAAAAATAAGCGGGAAAAATGTTCGGCAAAAAGCAACCGGAAGCGCAGCAACAGACCACAACTCAGGAAAAGCTTCCGGAGCGCGAAGCTTTTAACCCGCCTGCAACCACCGCTTTTGAAGCGCGCCAGCCGGGAATGTTCGGCACACAGAACGCCGCACAGCAAGAAGAGATATTCGGCATGCAGGTGAACCACAATATCGGTGAGATACTGCAATATACAGACCCGAAGATTGAAACCGAAAGCTACCGCAACGCACACGCGCTGGTACTTGATAACCTGCTTACCAAAATAAATTTCAACGCAATAAATCCGCTCCCGCGTGAACAGCAGGAGGAAAGGATAAGCCAGGCAACAATCAAGATAATAAATGACCTGCTACTGCCGCTTTCGGCAAGTCAGGTTGAGCTTATGCGCAGCCAGATAATTACGGAACTTTTGGGTTTTGGCCCGCTTGATATATTGCTGGCTGACCCCGATATTTCCGATATCATGATAAACACGGCAAGAAGTGTTTATGTTGAAAGGCGCGGCAAGATTTATGCGACGGACCTTACATTCACAAGCGAATCGCAGCTTATAAATATCATCCAGAAAATTGTGGCGCAGGTTGGCCGCCGCGTAGACGAGGCAAGCCCGATGGTAGATGCGCGCATGCCTGATGGCTCGCGTTTCAACGCCATAATCCCGCCGCTGGCAATTGACGGTGCGCTGGTTTCTATCCGTAAATTCAAAAAGAGCAAAATGAACATGGATGACTATGTTCGTATGGGCTCAATGTCTGAAGCAATGTGCAAATTCCTGAAAGTATGTGGCGCAAGCCGTTTGAACATACTTGTTTCAGGCGGTACAGGCTCGGGTAAAACAACATTGCTGAACGCGATATCTGAATATATTGATCCGGGCGAACGCGTGGTAACAATAGAAGACGCCGCCGAGCTTCAATTAAAACAGCCGCATGTGCTAAGGCTAGAAACAAGACCTTCAAACATGGAGGGACAGGGCGCCGTTTCACAAAGGCAGCTACTAAAGAACGCACTTCGTATGCGTCCCGACCGTATAATACTGGGCGAGATCAGGGGTGACGAGGTTATTGACGTGTTGCAGGCGATGAACACGGGCCACGAAGGTTCAATGGCCACTATACACAGTAACAGCCCGCGTGACTGCCTTACAAGGCTTGAGAACCTTATTGGCATGGCCGGTATTAATTTGCCTATAGGCGCTTTAAGGCAGCAGGTTGCAAGCTCAATACATTTGATAGTGCAGGTGCAGCGTATGCGTGACGGCGTAAGGCGCGTTACCAGCATAACTGAAGTTGTCGGCACTGAAGGCGATGTGGTAACAACGCAGGAGCTTTTCTCGTTCGTTCCGGGCCAGATGGGCATAGACGGACGCCTGCGCGGGACTTACCGTGCAAGCGGCATAAGGCCTGTTTTCAGGACGCAGGTTGAATATTTTGGGTTACTAAAAGAGCTGGAAGATGCGCTGGAGCTTAACCAGTAATAGAATTAAGTTCACAACAAGGAAAATTTTTATATTGTAAGGCTATGGGTTCGTTGATTTTAGGTATAGTTGTGTTTGCCATAAGCGCGTTTGTGCTGACAAAGATCCTTGGCAAAAAGACCACCGGAAAATCAAAGCGCTCACTGGAAGATATCTCCCGCCAGTTTTACGATAGCGCAAATGAGCAGTCTGTGCTTCTTGAAGAAGATAAGGAAGACAGAATAGGTGAGGCGCTTTCTAACGTTAAATTTTTTGGTTCTTTTTACAAGCGCTTGCGTATGGCAGGTTTCAGGATAGGTTTTGGCCTGTTCCTGATCATGTATTTTGCGGCAATAATCGGCCTTGGTTACCTTATTGGCAATACGCTGAATAAAATATATCCGCTGGGCTTTTTTATGGCTTTTGTAATAGTTACCATAATTGTGAACATGGTGCTTGGCTACCGCATTAACAAGCGTGAGGAATATTACCTTACGGCTTTCCCTGACGCGGTTGACATGATAGTGCGCAGCGTAAAATCAGGCCAGCCTTTACTTTCTGCCCTGAAAATGATCGCCAACAGCACAACAAAACCGCTGGCAGACGATGTGCAGAGGGTGATCGATGAGGTGGCATATGGCCGTCCGCTGCCTGAAGCGCTTCGTCATATGGCAGACAGGGTAGGCTTCCTTGATATGAAGTTCTTCGTGGTGATACTTTCAGTGCAGCAGGAAACCGGTGGTAACCTTTCCGAGGTTTTAAGCAACCTTGCAAATATCATCCGCCGCCGTAAACAGCTTAAACTTAAAATACGCGCGCTAACGGCACAAAGCAAAATGACCGTGTATATTTTCTCGTGCATTCCGTTTTTACAAATGGCGGCTGTATATTTGATAAAACCTTCATATTTACGCCCGTATACAACTGTGGACAGCGCAATTTACGCAGGAACTTTTGCGCTTGGCTGCATAGTTATGGCAATAATCCTAGGTAAAAAAATCAGTAAACTGGAACTGTGACAGATGAATAATATTATACTTGGCCTTATATTCGTTGTTATCTTCCTGGCGGTTTACAAGCTGGCAATAATGCTTACCCCGCAGGACCAGAAAATACGCCGCCGTGTACTTGGCCTGACAGAGGCAGATGATAATTTTGCCGAGCTGCAGGAAACTTTAGACAAGGAAAAATCTGCATCTGCTACAGTACTAGAAAGCCTTGTTATGCCTGTAAGGCCGGTTAAAAAGATACGCGATGATCTGCAGAAAAAACTTTATCAGGGCGGTTACACTTCGCCAAACGCGGTTTCCTACTACCTGTTCTTTTCCACCTACGGCTGGATAGCCGGTCTGCTGGTAGCAATAGTGCTTTTCAAAATTGGCTCGGAAGCCGATAAAATTCTTAAATATGCATACTGGTTCCTGGCCATCCTGCTTGGCCTTGGCCTTACATTCGGCGCAAAGCTTGCCCTTAATAGTTCAAAGGAAAAGCGTCATAAAGTATTGACCCGCTCATTCCCCGATGCGCTTGACCTGCTGTTAATATGCGTAGAATCTGGCCTTGCGCTTGATGCCGCGCTTGCCCGCGTAACGCGTGAACTTAAATATGTTCACCCCGAACTGACGGAAGAACTTAACCGTACCCGCCTTGAGCTTACGCTTCTTAATGACCGTACAAAAGCCCTGCAGAACCTTGCAGACCGTACAGACCTGACCGCATTCAAGGCACTTGTGGCGGCGCTATTGCAATCAGAGAAATTCGGTACAAGCCTTATTGAGACCCTGCGCGTTCTTTCAGAAGATTATCGCCAGACGCGCCTTATGGTGGCAGAGGAAAAAGCTGCAAAGCTTGACCCAAAAATTACCGCGGTAACAATTCCGTTCATGCTTATTGCGCTCCTGATATTCATCATGACACCTGCGGTTATTGAATTCAACAGCAAGTACCAGCCTGCGCAGCAGAAAGCCCGCAACCCGAGATGATCGGGCCGCAAAAGCTTGCCGGCAGATTTGGTTCATTACCTGAAGTTTTTTATTCAAAGGTTGAGCCAGCCCCGCTACCTGCCGCGCAATCGGTAATAGAAAGCGAACCCGCAAAACAGCTCTTAGGATTATCTGAGGTTGACCCCGCATATTTTGGCGGCGCAAAGAAATTTGAAAATGGCGAGTACATATCGTCAGTTTATGCCGGCCACCAGTTTGGCAGCTTTGTACCGCAATTAGGCGATGGCCGAGCAATTTTAATAGGCGAGATGAACGGCTATGAAGTGCAGCTTAAAGGCAGCGGCAAAACCCCGTATTCACGCTTTGGCGATGGCCGCGCGGTCTTGCGTTCATGTGTCCGTGAATTTTTATGTTCCGAAGCAATGCACGCCCTTGGCATCCCTACAACTCGCGCGCTTTGCGTGGTAAAAGGCAATGAACCTGTTCAGCGAGAATGCATAGAGCAGGCGGCGGTGTTAACGCGCATTGCCCCAAGCCATATACGCTTTGGGCATTTTGAATATTTCCACTACACAAAAAAACATGATGAACTAAGGCAGCTGGTGGAATTCACGGCGCAACATTATTTCGGCGGTGCAAAGGTTGAAGATATGTTTGGGCAGGTTGTAACATCAACTGCAAAGCTGATAGCAAAATGGCAGGCCTACGGCTTCTGCCACGGCGTGATGAACACTGATAATATGTCGATACTTGGCATAACAATTGATTACGGCCCTTTTGGCTTTTTGGATGCATATGACGCAGGCCATATCTGTAACCATTCTGACCATACGGGCAGATATGCCTATGAGCAGCAGCCGGGAGTGGGTTTGTGGAATTTGCAGGCACTGGCAGAAGCGCTCTCATCATTGCTGCCATACGAAAAGGCCATTGCCACGCTGGAAAAATACCAGCCCGTACTGGTGGCGGAATATTCAAAGTTGATGCGCGCCAAACTTGGGCTTTATGAAGCGCAGGAAAAAGACCTGTATCTGGTAAGCGAACTGCTGACCACAATGCAAGAGCACGGCACCGACTACACAATATTCTTCCGCCGGCTGGCAAACGGCATAGTTCCGCCTGAGCTACATGGCTGGCATGGTAAATACAGGGAAAGAATCGCCGCCGAGCCTGTAAAAGACCGTAAGGAGCGTATGGACGGGGTGAATCCTAAATTCATACTTCGCAACTACATAGCCCAGCAGGCAATAAAACAGGCAGAGGCGGGTGATAATGCCGAGCTTGTCAGGGTATTGAAAATACTGGAAAAACCGTATGACGACCAGCCGGAAAATGACCTTTACGCCGCAAAACCGCCCGAATGGGCGAATGAAATAGAGGTAAGCTGCTCATCTTAAAGTTATATGTGCGCTGCAGCAGCGATGAGGCGAATTAAGTAACAAATCTGAAATAATAAAAGAGTATAATATATAAAGGATGAGGGGATTTTATTTAACTGTACTGCTGGCTTTGACAGGATGCAATATCATGAGTGATAACGCAATACTTCCCGGTCCGTTCTTTGGCCGCAACTTCCCGCCTGATGGCCCGCCGAATTACCAGCAGGGTATGATCGACGGCTGTAAAACGGCACTTGGTGCGGTAGGTAGCGGTCCATATGGTACGTTCACACACGCCGGCTTCCACCAGGATGTGGATAAAGCGTTAAATGATCCTGTCTATTACAAAGCATGGAAGGATGCTTATTTCTATTGCAAATATGAACATGATAAAGCGCCAGAGTAAAAGATTATTGCTAGTATGTGCTTCGGTGCTAATGACGGGTATGGCTGCCTGTACCATGAATCCGATTACTGACCCTACGCCGATTGCTTTGGAAACGCGGTTGAACTATGGCCCGCCGGAATTCCAGATGGGTTATCAGGACGGATGCGAATCTGCGCTTTCTGCCTATGGTAACACGTTGATGAAAACATCTTATTCACTGCGTAAGCGCCCTGAATACCAGTATAACAACATGTACAACCAGGTTTGGCGCGATGCATGGAACTACTGCTATATGTGGTACTTTGCGTATAACTACCGCAAAGATATTTTATATGGGGAGAATCTGTTTTGAGAAAGTTACTTCTTATATTCTCGCTTATATTCGTGGCTGCTTGCTCGGTTGGCGGTAAGCAAACATTGCGTCCGCTTGACCCGCCGTATATGCCGACGCCTCCGCCAAATACTCCGCAGGAATACAGGCAGGGCTGGCTTGATGGCTGTGAAACAGGCATGGCCGCCCACGGTTATGACGTTTACCGTGTCAACTATTCTTTCAAGCAGGATCCTTCGCAGATAATGCATCCCGTTTATTACAAAGCATGGAAAGATGCCGAGAACTATTGCCGTACTTACATATTCGAATATTCATTCCGCGCGCTTGTTCCTTGGTGCTCGCTTGACGGTATTACCGATGACTGCTCTGATAACACTACCTATAACGGTGCGCCTTTCATTGGCCAGTCAACCGAAAGCCTTGGTTATAATTTCTTAGGTCAGGGCGGTGTTGATTCAGTGCTTGGCGGCGGTCAAAAAGGTGTAGGCGGCGTGATGGGCGGCAATGAAGACGGTATATCGGACGTACTTGGCTGGGGCCCGCTTCCGGGCGTAACGGGTGGTTTATAATGAAGGTGTTTTTCTTAATAGCCGGTTTGTTTATTCTGGGCGGGTGCACGCAGGAAGGCCCGTGGCCAATATTGATGTCAAATCAGGTTGATGGTTCACCGGAGTTCCAGGCAGGCTGGAAACATGGCTGCGAAAGCGGCTTTGCAACATACGGTACTGCTCCGTACAAAATGTTTTACAGCTTCCATCAGGAATATGTGATGATGAGCAACCGTGATTATGACTCGGCATGGCACGAGGCTTTCGACTATTGCCGTCACTATATTTATAAATGGAATACCCAGCCAACTTATCAGGACGGTCTATGAGGATACTTCTTGTTGCTTTGTTGTTATGTACAAGTGCCTGCGGTTTATTCACGCCGCCAAAACCCATATATGTGCGTTTGCATACCGACCAGCTTGCTGCAGATCATAACCCAAGCGCAAGACAGGGTTGGGAAGATGGCTGCGAAAGCGGCTATGCGGTTTACGGCAACCATATGTACAAGGCATGGTATGATTATAAGCGTGACCCGAGCAAAGTGGGTGACAAGCAATATGAAATGAACTGGTATGAGGCCTATAACTTCTGCCGCCAGCACGCCAATACGCTTGTAAACGAAGGCGTTCTGGGTCTTGGTGGTTAAAAATTCAAGTTAGGCTTGAAAATTATTACCTTTCACTTATAAACACCTCCGGCTGGGAAGTTAGCTCAGTGGTTAGAGCAGGGCGCTCATAACGCCTTGGTCGGGGGTTCAAATCCCTCACTTCCCACCATCCTCAAATAAATATTGTGCCTAAGCCGCTTTTTCCAGCGCCTCGCGCGGGCCAAAGAATTCGAAATGTACCTGCGGGGCGGGAATGCCCCATTTTAGCAGGTCATGATAAATTCCAACCATGAACGGTTGCGGGCCGCAGAAATAATAATCGGCGTCACGCTGCGGCAATAAACCCTCCAGATATTCTGCCGTTACAAAACCTGTGCTGGCTTTGCCTGTATATGCCATTCCTTCTTCAGGCGCTTCGCTGTAGCGGTGATACGCTTTAAGGTTGGGGTGCTTTTGCTCAAGGGCAGAAACGGTTTTTCTAAATGCCTGCACCTCTTCATTCAGCGCGGCATGGATGAATATTACCTGTCGCTGCGGCATAGCATCAAGCGCAGTAAGCAGAATGCTTATTATTGGCGTTATGCCAACACCTGCCGCCAAAAGCACAAGCGGGCGGTTATGCTGCTCGGTAATATCAAGGAAGAACTCACCGCAAGGTGGAGCTATCTCAATTTCAGAGCCAACCTCAATTTTATCATGCAGCCAGTTGGAAACATAACCTGCCGGAGTATTTGCCTCGGGCGGCAGTTCACGCTTAACGCTAATGCGGAAATGGCTTTGCGAAGGTTTATCTGAAAGGCTGTAATTACGCATGGTGGTTGATCCGTTTGCGGTAGCCACGCGCACGGTTATATATTGCCCCGCCTTGAAATCAGGCAGTGGCGCGCCGTCTGCGGCGGCCAGATAAAATGAGGTGATGTTGCTGCTTTCCTTTTCTTTGCGGATAATGCGGAAGTTCTTAAAACCTTCCCATCCGCCCGCTTTTTTTGCGTTCTCTTCATATATCTGCTTCTCGCGGCCAATAAGAATATCGGCAAGGAAACTATAAGCTTCAGCCCATGCATTAATAACATCATCGGTTGCGCCATCACCCAGCACTTCTTTGATGGAAGCTAAAAGATTTGCGCCAACAATAGGGTAATGCTCGGCTTTTATCATGAGTGAGGCATGTTTTTGCGCAATAAGCTCAACCGCACCGCCCAGTACTTCAAGATTATCAATATTAGCTGCATATGCCGCAATAGCGCCCGCAAGTGCGCGCTGCTGCTTGCCTGCCGTCTGGTGCGCTGGGTTAAAGAACGGCGCGACCTCAGGGTTATGTGTGAACATGCGTTTATAAAAATGCTTTGTCAGCGTTTCGCCATGCTCCTGCAAAATAGGGGCTGTGGACTTAACTATTGATATGGTCTTTTCGCTTAACATAAGCTCTCCTTTTTATAATATGTAGATTAAATACATATTATAGTTATAAAGTGGATGAACTAACTTGCAAGACGAAATATGCAGCTAACTATTTTTACCGATTACGGTTTGCGCAGCCTAATGTATTTAGGCTGCCAGCCGGATAAAATTTGCAGTGTCCGCGAGATCGCGGAGCATTACGGCATCTCGCGCAATCATTTGGTGAAAGTTGTGCACAGGCTGGCGCAGCTTGGATATGTAAAAAGCACAAAAGGAAAGGGCGGCGGCATAACGCTTGCCAAAGATGCGCTGAAGTTAAAGCTGGGCGACCTTGTGCAAAAGCTTGAGCCGAATATGGATTTAGTGGAATGTTTTGACCGCGCCACCAACACTTGCAAAGTAGTGGCAAATTGCAGTCTTAAACATTATCTGGCAGATGCAAGCTCAGCGTTTATAAAAGAGCTGAACAGGCACACGCTGGCAGATGTTGTACAAAATAAAACTTTGCCGAAGTTTTAGAATTAGTCAGCGAATCTGTTCAGGTAGTTCCTGAGAGTGCGCGCGGCAGATTTAAGCATCGCCTTGCCTTTAGAGCCAATATCAGCCGGCTTTGTAGCTTCGCCGTCAAGCGTGATATCAATTGTTTTGATCTCTGTCTTCGCCGTCATTTCGGTATATGCATTCTTAATGCCTGCTCGGTAAAGCAATAAACCTGGGATGATCAAAAGGAATGAGAACGCCGCCAGCGCAACGAATGCTATGGCAATGAATATACCCGCAACTGCCATAAGCAATGTGCCGGCTTTTAGAAGAAAACTTGTCATGCCCGCTTTATAAGCCTTATTTGTTTTTTACGCCAGAGCGCTTTTTGCCAAGCTTGCCTGCGTTATCTTCCCCCCATTCATGCATAGCCATAAGTATAGGTTTGAGTGACTTTCCAAGCGGTGAAAGTGAATATTCAACGCGTGGCGGTATCTCTTTAAAATCTTTGCGGATGATAATGCCTTGCTCCTCCATCTCACGCAGTTGTTTTGTAAGTGTGCGATGGGTAACGCCTTTAAGCTCACGCTGTAACTGGTTGAAGCGCTTTGTGCCTTCAAGCAGCTGGTGGATTGTCATAACCTTCCAGCGGCCTGTAATGGCCTCAAGCGTAACTTCAACAGGGCAGGATACTTGTTTTTTGCTCATATGTTTTACAGTATCCTTTTGTACCGTACTTGTCAAATATATCGTACTATAGTAAATTACATATATAGGTAAAAAGGAGGATGTTATGACAAACAAAAACATCATTCGTGTAAAACGCGCCAATGGCGCTCACTGGGTTGGCAACGGCTTCCCCGTAACTACGCTGTTCTCATATTTTGAGGATGGGGCGGCAATAAGCCCGTTCCTGCTGCTGGATTATGCCGGCCCTATGGAATTTGCCCCTTCAAACAAACCAAGGGGCGTTGAAAAACACCCGCACCGCGGCTTTGAAACGGTAACGGTGGTTTATCAGGGCGAAGTTGCACATAAAGACAACGCAGGTAACTCAGGCGTTATAGGCCCCGGTGACGTGCAGTGGATGACTGCCGCAGGCGGTATTTCGCACGAAGAGATGCACAGCGCCGAATTTACTAAGAACGGCGGCACGCTGGAAATGATACAGCTTTGGGTGAACCTGCCTGCAAAAGATAAAATGTCAGCCCCAAAATATCAGGAGATATTGAACAGGAATATCCCCGTGGTGGATCTGGCAGGCGGTGCAGGGCGCGTGCGTATAATTGCCGGTGAGAATGGCGGCACACGCGGCGCGGCAAAAACCTTCACGCCGCTGAATTTGTGGGATATGCGCCTTAAGGCCGGCAAAAAGATAGAACTTGCCGTGCCCGAAGGCCATAACGCAATGCTGCTTGTCCTTGCCGGTAAACTTGGCATCAACGGTAAAGAGGTGCTGGCCGAAAGGGAGCTTATCCAGCTTTCTGCCGAAGGTGACGCTATTTCGGTAGATGTGCAGGAAGAGGCGGCGGTGCTTTTAATGAGCGGCGAGCCTATAAACGAACCTGTGGTAGGGCGTGGCCCGTTTGTGATGAACACAGACAGGGAAATACGCGACGCTATGAACGACTACGCCGCGGGAAAATTCTAGCTTGTTCACTAAATGCAGGAGGTAAACCCTCCTGCATTTGTGTAATAAATAGGGCTAATATTGCCAATTTGGCGCTGTTTTGGTGGGTTTTATCCTAATGTGTATTTTCCTATCTCTATTTCTCGGTAATTACTTGAACATAAGTAAAAATCTGCTATTTGATTGAGCAGAAATTTAAAGTCCCCGGGAATGAATATGAAAATAAAACTGCTTGCAACCCTAGCCGTAGCGACAATCCTATCTGCTCCATATGCAGCTTCTGCTGCGCCGGTGGGTCAAATTCCTACATCGGCTGAACCGGGCAGGCTGCAAGATAAATTCAGCCGTGAAAAACCTGAGCTGCAAATTGATAATAAAGCCCTTATCAAGGATGAGGAAGACCGCACGAATATTAAAGACGCTGAAAAAATAAGCTTCACGCTTGCGGCGGTTACTATTGAGGGCAACAGCGTTTTTGACAAGGCTGAGCTTGAAAAACTATATGCCGATAAGATTGGCCAGAAAGTTACTTTGGCCGAAATGTATGGCGTGCGTGACGCGATAACTAAATATTACCGTGATAACGGCTACATCCTTTCACGCGCTATCGTTCCGCCGCAGGAAATGGGTGAGCGCAAAGCTAATTTCAAATTCCGCATAATTGAAGGCCGCCTGAATAAAGTTACCGTGGAAGGCGAATTCAAAGGTGACCAGGATATACTTGATAACTACCTTGCAAAACTTCGCGCAGAAGGCCCGCTTAACAGCTCAAACCTTGAAAGATACCTTCTTCTTATAAATGACCTTGCGGGCACAACTGCCAACGCAACGCTAAAACCTGCAGAAGGCGCAGGCGCAGGCGCATCTGACCTTGTTATTTCTATCGGTCATAAATATTATAACGGCATGATAGGTGTTGATAACTCTGGCACTAAATTCCTTGGCCGGACGCTTATTTCTGCTCAGGCAAGCGCAAACTCTGTGCTTGGTCTTTCTGAAAAAATAACCGCCCGCGGTATTGTTTCACCCGATGTGAATGAAATTAAGTTTGGTGATATAGCATACCAAATGCCGATAGGTTATGAAGGTACACGCTTTAAAGCGCTTGCCGGTACAACCGTAACTCGCCCCGGTGCAACTCTTAGCAGCCTGGATATTGAGGGTGAAACGCAGCTTGTTGAACTCACAGTAACTCATCCGTTCCTGCGTAGCCGTAAAGAAAACCTTAGCGGCCGCGTAATAGCTTCTTACAAAAATACGGATAGTGATATCGCCGGTTTTGATTTTTATGAGGACCGCACCCGCAGCCTGACTTTGGGTGGTACTTATGACCTTGCCGATACGCTTGGCGGTATAAACCTTATCAACCTTAGCGGTACACAGGGCTTTGATGTTCTTAATGCTTCGGATTTCCGCGACGGCAAATCACGCATCAACGGTGGCCCTGCATTCACAAAATTCAATCTTGATGCAAGCCGCCTGCAAACAATTTCAGGCCCGTTCGGCGTATTGCTTGCTGCAAGCGGCCAATATTCTTTAAGCCCGCTTCTGGCAGGTGAGGAATTTGGCGTTGGCGGCACTGATTTTGGCCGTGGCTATGATTTCTCGGAAGTTACGGGTGATAGCGGTATCATCGCTAAAATAGAGCTTCAATACGGCTTTGATGTAGGCTCTGAGGTTCTAAGCGACCTTCAGCTATACACTTTCTATGATGTAGGCAACGTATGGCAAAGAGACCCTCAACCGGGTGAAAAATATACGGAAGGTCTGGCATCTGCGGGTCTTGGCTCACGCTTTAACGTGCTTGACGCAGTTTCAGGTTATGTAGAGCTTGCAAGGCCGCTAAACCGCGATGTTGCATCTGAAAATGAGCAGGCTACGCAGGTTAATTTCGGTCTGAATTACCTGTTCTAATATTAAGGATTTTTCCTACTGTGGCAGGGCTGTTTTGCCCGAAAAATAATTGCGCGGTTCGCAAAATAAAGCTTGTATAAAGCCGCATTTTCCGTTAATAAATCGTTAATATTTGGGCGAATCGCCCTTAAATGCCAAAAAACAACGATATAACATAAGGTTATCACCATGGGCGTTCAAAGCACCAGCATTTCTCCATCTCGTAATCAACTATATGTAAGCACAGTGCTTGCCGGGATGATGTTCGCAGTGCCGGCAAATGCGGCAGATGTAGTAAACGGAACGTTCGTGGAGGGTAGCGGCTCATTCACGCAGACGTCAAATAAAACAACCATCACGGTAGGTAGCCAAAGCTCAATCATTGAGTTTGAAAAATTCAACATCAAGAACAATGAAACTGTTCATTACCAGTCAAGCGTTGGCGCTGCGCGCAACCTTAGCCGTGTAACCGGCGGCGAAGAATCAAAGATCATGGGTACGCTATCATCTAACAACGTAGATGTTTACCTTGTAAACCCTAACGGCGTGTTGTTTGGCCCTAACTCAAGCGTAAACGTGCCAAACCTTGTTGCTACAACGCACGATATCAGCAACAGCAACTTCCAGTCAGGCAATTTCGTTTTTGATATTAAAGGCAAGAACAGCGCGTCTATCACGAACAAAGGTAACATCACTATATCTGATACAGGCCTTGCGGCGCTAGTTGCGCCAACCGTTATCAATGATGGCGTGATAGTTGCAAAACAGGGTAGAGTTGCACTTGCTGCAGGTAACCAGTTCACGCTTGATCTTTACGGTGATAATCTTATCAACTTTGCTGTAAGCAATGCAAATAATGACCGCCTTGTAAAACAATCAGGCACTATCACTGCTAAAGAAGGCAAAGTTATCCTTACTGCGCAAGATGCAGACAATGTTGTGAACAGCGTTGTAAATCTTGATGGCGTGGTTGAAGCAGGTGAAGTTAAAGTACGCGGCGGCAAGATCACTCTTACAAATAAAGCAGATATTAATGTTAAAGGTAAAAATGCAGGCGGTGAAGTTGATATTGAGGGCAGCGTTGTCGAAGTTAAGAAAGGCTCAAAGATCAATGCAAGCGCTACGCAAGACGGTGATGGTGGTAGTGTTAAAGTTATTGGGACTGAAACTCTTGAATTCAACGGTGAGATAACTTCTAAAGGCGCAGGAGCTGCAGGCAAAGGCGGCGATGTTGAGACTTCCTCTCCTCAAATAACCATCGGCAAAGACTTTAAGGTTGATACGCGTGATGATAACGGCGGCGCAGGTCTGTGGCTTATCGATCCTGAGGATTTCGTGATCGATTCAGGTACGGGCGGTGCAAACTTCCTGAACAATGATGACCTTTCAAACGCGCTTGCATTAACCAATGTTACGATTGAAACTAACAGCCTGAGCGCTCTTCTTGATACTATCACGGTAAAAGCGGCAGTTGAACTTACAGCGCTGGTTGACCGTATTCTTACGCTTAAAGCGGGCAACGAAGTTAAAGTTAATAGCGCCGGCTCAATTACTTCTACGGGCGGCAAACTTGGTGTGAACCTGTTCTCTAACAACGTGAACATCAAAGGCAATATCAAAACTAACGGCGGTGATTTCCTTTCTGCCGCATTCAACGGAACTGACAAGAGCGCAAGCTTTATAAACGATGAAGTTATCCGCACTAACGGCGGTAAGGCAACGGTAAAGGCCGATAGCATTACTGTGAACAACACTATCAACAGCGCTGGCGGCAATATTGAACTGCTAAGCGATGATAACAGCCTTGCAACTCCTGTTTCTATCAATGCTACCGTGAACGCAGGTACAGGCAAAATAACAATCAAAGATAAAAACAGCACTATCACAACTTCTGTTGCAGGTATTCTGAACGCAGGTGAAGTAGAGATCAGCAGCGTTAACGGCGATATCACAACTAACGGCGCTATCAATGCGGTTGGCACAGGTAAAGTAACTATCAGCTCTTCTAACGGCACTGTTAGGGTAAACGGCGTTGTAACGGCAACAGACGCTACCGGCCTTGTTGGCGGTGATGTTAAACTTTCAAGCGTAACAGGGGTTATCCAGCTTCTGAAAGATATTATTCTTGGCGCGGGCGGTTCGGCTGATCTTCAGGCTGGCCGTATTGACCTTGATGCAAGGATCAAAAACGTAGCCGGCAACAGCAACTTCACACTAACAGGCGCAACTCCTGAAGTGAATGTTCTAAGCAACAAAGCACTTATCAACCAAGCGGTAACGCTGGTAAATAACGGCGGCAACGTAAATATCGGTGCAGGCACTTATGATGAAGCGGTTCTTATCAAGAACAAAGACCTTAACCTTAACAAATCCGTAACTGCCCCTGCTGGCAGCGTAACGATTGCCCCAACTACAATTGGCGCAAACAACCAGTTCCAGAACTTCTATGACGCAACTATCAATGATGCGGCGGTTCTTGTTCAAAACGGTAACGTGAACATCAATGATATCATTATCAGCGGCGCGAACGTAGGCTCGGTAGCATCAGGCCACAGGCTGGTTGCGCTAGGTCTTGATAACGCAAGCTCTAATGTAAATAACGTAACTGCAAAAGGCGCTGAAGCTGCAATCGTGGCTCAGGCAAGCTCAATGCAGGGCGACGCGGCACGCAATGTTGCGATCAATAATTCTGATATCAAAGATTTCTCAAAACTTGGTATTGAAGCAACCGGTGATCTTCTGACTGCCGATATTGGCGGTACAACGGGCAACCGTATAATTGGCGCAGGCGCTGCAGCAGTTGCGCAGCACGGCGTTCTGGCGGGCTTCGGTGCAAACGGTAATGTTTCAAACAATATATTCTCAAACATCGCTTCTGCTAATTCTGCATCGATCGCTATCGTTGACGCTGCGGACGGCTTCAAAGTGAACAAAAATGACCTGACGGCAGGTGTAGGCAATAACACGGCTATCTGGGTAAAAGATACAGACGACGTAAAGATCAATAATAACGATATCGCAGGCAATGATACGGGTATCGCATTAGACAACTCAAAATCTGCAACTCTGAAAAATAACAAGATCGATACTAAAGTATTCGGTGTTGTTGCAGTTACGGGCTCTGACAAAGCAACAATTGAAGGCGGAGAGATAGAGAACGCAATGTATGGCGTTTATGCCCTTAACGCTAACAAGCTTACTGTTAAAGATACTGACATCCATAATACAACGATCGCAGGTGTTACCCTGAATAACAGCAATAAAGCTAATATCGACGGCGCAAGCATTCATGATAACAACTATGGTATTCATGCAATTGGCTCTAAAGACCTTGTTATTAACAACGCGGATATCAAAGATAACGTAGCCGGTGTTGTTCTAACTGCAGGTTCTGATGATGCTATCATCCAGGGCGGCACTAAGATCAATAAAAATACAGGCTTTGGTGTTTATGTTGATGGTTCTAAAAACCTTCAGGTAAATGACTCTAAAGTTAACAAGAACCAGTTTGGCCTGTATGCAAATAACGCTAAGAAAATCAGCGTTACAAATTCTGAATTCAACGAAAATACAAATACGGGCGTAACGCTTGTAGGTTCTGATGATTTCACGGCTGATAACTCATCTTTCAACGGCGGCGTTTTTGGTCTGAATCTTTCTGGTTCTGATAACGTAACCATTAAGAACGGTAGCGAAATTCTAGATAACAGCTCAGCAGGTATATTCCTTGCAAGCAGCAACAAAGCTACGGTTTCTGACACTGAGATTTCGGGCGGTAACTATGGTATTTATGCTGATAACTCTAAAGGCCTGACAGTAAGCGATAACAGCTTCATCCACGATGCTGCGTTTGCAGGTATCGTCCTTGCAAACGGCAGTCATAACGCAAGCGTTATTGACTCACGTGTTAACAAGAACCTGTTTGGTATTTCTGCTAACGCCTCAACCGGCCTGACTGTTGATAATAGCAATGTTAATAAAAACACTCACGGTATTGCTCTTACAAACGGTTCTAACGATGCGGTTATTAAGAACGGCAGCAATATCAGCAAAAATACTGTGAACGGTATTTACGTAACTGACTCTGACGGCCTGCAGGTAAAAGGCTCTAATGTAACTGAGAACGGTACGGGTATTTACGCTTCTAACGCTGATAATATCTTCATCAAGAACTCATTCATTGATAACAATACTTTAAACGGTGCTGAGATCTATGGTTCTGAAGGCTTCACTGCTGAAAATACTTCATTCAGCGGCAACGTTAACGGCCTTGCGCTTGTAGGTTCTAAAGACGCAAGCATCACAAAAGGCGTGTTCAACGCTAACAGCAACACGGGTATTTACCTTTCAGGCAGCAACAAAGCTAATATTTCTGACTCAGAGATATTCGGCGGCGTATTTGGTGTTTACGCTGATAATTCTAAAGACCTTAGCATCAACTCAGGCAGCTTTATCCATGATAATACTACGGGTGTGCTGCTTCAGAACAAAAGCAATGATGCAAGTATAACAGATTCACGTGTTAACAAAAATACCGTAGGTATTTCTGCAGATAACTCAAAACGTCTGACAATCGATAACACTAACGTTAAGAAAAACGGCTTCGGTGTAAGCATTGCCAATGGCTCGGATGATGTTGTTATAAAAAATAACAGCCAGATCAACGAAAATACTCTTGCAGGTATCGTTATAAACGATTCAAAAAATCTGGAAGTGCGTAATTCTTACGTGAACCAGAACGCAACAGGTATTGAAGCACTGAACGCTAATAACATAACGCTTAAAAATTCATTCGTTGATAATAACATTCTAAACGGCGCGGATATAACTTCTTCTAAAGACTTCACGGCGAACAACACTTCATTCAGCGGCAACGCAAATGGTTTGGTTCTGACTGATTCTAAGGACGCGGTTATTAAGAACGGCAGCGTATTTGCAGGTAACCTTGCAGTAGGCGTTATCCTGAACAACAGCAAAAACGCAACCTTCTCGGCGGCTGATATCAGCGGTAACCTTTCAGGTATCCAGGCAAATAACTCTAAAGGCCTTGTTGTTAAAGACGGCACAGATATCCATGATAATAACTTCTATGGTATCACCCTGGATAACAGCGATGACGCACTGGTGAAAGACTCTAAAGTTCGCAGGAACGGTTTCACGGGTATTGCGGCAGACTCATCAACCGGTCTGGTGATTGATAACTCTAAAATTCGTAAGAACGGCACGGGTATTTACCTTGCGAACGGTTCTGACGATGCGGTTATTAAAAATAACAGCCGTATCAATGAAAACACAATAAACGGTGTTTCTGTACTTGGTTCTGACGGCCTTTTGATCAGCGGTTCTAAAGTAAACAACAACGGTGTGGCAGGTGTTAAACTTGTTAATGCCGATGGCGTTGAAATAAGGAACAACACAATAATTGACGGCAACACTACAGGTATTGACGCAACAAACTCTAAAGACCTTCTTGTTAAGAACTCTAGCCTGCACGGCAACGCTGCGGGTATTTCTTTGACCGATAGCAATAACGCAACTCTGTCTAACGTACATATCGGTAACGGTATCGTAGGTGTTGCGGCTAACTCTTCTAAGAATCTTACAATAGAGAACGGCTCTTATCTTCATGATAACTTCCTTGCGAACGTACTTCTGGTAGACAGCAACAACGCTACTATCAAAGATACTCACATAGAATATGGTCTGGCCGGTATCTTTGCGATGTCGTCTAAAGACCTGACAGTGAAAAACACTGAAGTGAATGATACTCTTGCAGGTATCGTGGCATTTGACGGCAGCAACAACCTGCTAGTGAAAGATGTTAACGCACACGACAATGGCGTGGGCGTAGCGGTTATCATGAGCAAAGACGCTACTATCAAAGACTCTAAACTGAACAACAACTTTGTTGGCCTTGGTGCATACCAGGCTAAAGACCTTAAAGTGGTTGATAACCAGGCAAACGGCAACATCATTGCCGGCGGCCTAGTAGTTGACTCTAAAGGCCTTGTAGTGAACAACTCTGACTTTAACGGCAACGGCAACGGCCTGATCCTGGTTAATGCAGATGATGCAACTATCAAGAACGGCAGCAGGTTCAATAATAATACAGGCACAGGCTTGGCGGCTTCAGGCTCTAAGAACCTTATTATTGCAGACTCAAGCTTTAACGGTAACGCAACAGGCGCATCGCTTGTAGACTCAAACAACGCTACTGTCAAAGACAGCAAGTTCAATAACAACACGGCAACCGGCCTTGATGTTACTGACTCTAAGAACCTTTAGTTACGCGGATAGCGGTTTTATTATCTTTAAACACGCTGTCAGAT
>CAYVII010000005.1:0-25016 GCA_964451475.1 uncultured Rickettsiales bacterium | reverse complement strand
CTGCAAGCACATTGCTTGCGGGGCTTAAGAACCTCTTACATGTCGGTTTAGTGCAACCGTTTCTGCACTCCTCGCTTGGCGGGGAGGCATTAGCGTATGTTCAGGCGCAAGCTAAAGGCTAGTGCGAATCTTACATGTAAGGTTTTCTTAACTCCCTGTCACCAAGAGAACTCCGGTTCTACAAATAGAGGAAGAATATGAAAAGCTACCAAAAAATATTATCCACCATTGCAATACTGTCATTATCGGCTTGCGTATCAGCACAACAAAGAGAAGCGATGGAACAAGAAAAATCGGAATCTTACGCCCTTGCCAAAAAGCTTTATTCAAAAAAATATCAAGATGAATGTCTGGCTATAGTCAAAAAAGGAATGCATGACCCCAATTCCTTACAGATATCAGGAAAAGCTATTATCTATAGCGGCGCACCAGACTATATTTGGGATTGGAAGAAGCTAGTATCTGTTAGCATTCCAGCCAGAGGAAAAAATGCCTTTGGAGCATTAGTTAAAAACGATATTACCTGCCTGTATAAAGTAGACCTAGAAAATAAGAGTATGTACTTAAGTGATATTTTGTAGAGAGCTGAACTGCATATTCTGATATTGAGTGCCTGTCAGGGAAACATCTATGCAAAAAACTTTATTTGCCTGA
This sequence comes from uncultured Rickettsiales bacterium, assembly GCA_964451475.1. Taxonomy (GTDB): domain Bacteria; phylum Pseudomonadota; class Alphaproteobacteria; order Rickettsiales; family 21-14-0-20-44-7; genus CAYVII01. The sequence continues at coordinate 24,362 of CAYVII010000005.1, read as the reverse complement.
ACTCCCTTGCTGCAAATATTTGCAACGCATTGAAATAATAAGTATTTCTGGACAAAATGCTGGGTTTGTGCTAGATAGGGAAATGCTGCCTAAGAATGAAATTATACCTAACATTTGCCGTTATCTTGAACAGACAGGATACAATATTACTAGGGTTATAGAAAACTCCCCGCTTGGCATTGATATTATTGCATCCCATAAGGCGGACGGGCGTAAATTATTTGTTGAAGCTCTGGGAACAAGCACTCCCTATGAAGGTCGTAAACGCCACAAAAAACCTTTGACTAGCGCAAAGAAGGTGATGAATCTTGCGTACAAGCTAGAAAAACTAAATATCATTCATGGAATAAGAATACGACCTGATGATAGGTTTGCAGTAGTTTTCCGTAACACCCCTCCCTTCCAAACTATTATCATGAGAGTAAAGGCAATGTATGATACAGGAATGATAAGAATCCTTGTTGCGCTGGATAATGGCAAAGTACACCGCTTCTAATTGCAAACGTTTGCAACGCTATAAAGTTGTAAGCCAGTAACCAGAAGCGAAAATAAGAATTTCTAAGATAAACTAGATTTGGCTGGAAGCCCGATAGGTGCCAGTTGTTATGAAGCAAACGGACGTTTGCCTATTAACAAAACTGGAGCTTATTATGCAATTCGTAGCCTATTACAGAGTATCAACCCAAAAACAAGGTGAGGACGGCCTAGGCATGGCAGCACAGGCCAAAGCCGTGACTGACTATGTTAATTCCCGCAACGGTACTATCATTAACCACTTTATTGAGGTTGAAAGCGGCAAGCGCAATAACCGCCCTAAACTTCAAACAGCCCTGCACGTTTGCCGGAGGGATAAAGCAACCCTAATAATTGCCAAGCTGGATAGGCTGGCGCGTAACGTTCACTTCATAAGCGGCCTTATGGAAGCTGGTATTGAGTTTGTGGCGGTTGATAATCCAAACGCTAACAGGCTAATGCTTCATATGCTGGCAGCGTTTGCTGAACATGAAAGGGAGCAAATATCCCAAAGAACAAAGAATGCACTTAAGGCCGCCAAAGAAAGAGGCGTTAAACTCGGAAGGTATGGGGCTGAGGTACTAGCTCCCCAGAATCGTTCTCTGGGAATGGCGAATATCACCAGATATCGTAACATTTTAGAGCAGTTAAGGGCGGAGGGGTATACTACCACTAGAGCTGTGTGCGAACAACTGAATTTGCGTCAAATTCCTACAGCTAAAGGCGGCTCAGCCAAATGGCACATTCCTACAGTTTACAATCTACTGAAAAGGATAAGAACTCATTCTGATTTTAAATAACTAGCTAAGCGCATTTGCAATAAGGCATATCCACAATCAGTTGCCCTTACAGAAAAAAGTAAATTAATTGGAAAGATAATTAAATTACCTTATCGCCGCCTTAAACTCATCAAACGAATGTAAGTGATCTGCCTTTTCGCCGTTGATATAGAATGAAGGCGTTGATGAAACACCTGCCCCAGCTCCCTGCATTTGGGTTTTAAGGATATTTTTTTCAATGTCCTTATTAGCCAAGCAGGCTTTAGCTTCATTCTGGCTTAAACCGCTTAATGAGATAAGGGATTGTTCAACCCCTTCCTTGCTAAAAGCCCAGTCTTTTTGAGTTTTGAATAAGCTGCTAAGTGTTGCTTGTGGGTCTTTTGAACATTCTACAAGCATTGCCGCTGTTAGTGCCGGAGCATTCAGCGGGTAATGTCTGTAAACCCATTTAACTTTTCCGGTATCAATAAATTCCTTTTTCACAACTGGGAATACTTCATTATGAAATTTGGCACAGTGCGGGCAGGAAAGTGATGCGTATTCAATAATTGTTACTGGTGCATCTGGTTGTCCAAAAATCCTGTCTTGCGAGGTTACCTTCATAACTTCCGCGGCTTTTTCTTTAAGCGTTGCATTGGCTGGTTTGCCAGCGGTCACGTCATTTACAGCCGCAATTAATCCTTCAGCACTACTTACGCCTTCAAGTTTCTGGCCGTTTATAGTAAAACTTGGTGTACCTCTTACCCCTTGTGCCATCGCCTCTGTTTTATGGCCTGCCAAAATAGGTAAGTATGTCTCCTGCTTGGATACACAGCTTGTAAACTCTTCTTCGTCTATACCTACTCCAGAGGCTAATTGCTTAAGCGCAGAGGCTGATTCGTCTCTTAGCCAGTTCCGCTGTTCTTGATATAGTTTATCCAGTAGAGCTATCTTCTTACCGGCAGGCGCACAGAATAATAGAGCTGCGCCTTTATTAGCTACAGGGTTACCCGGGAAGGGTTTAAAAACATACTTAACCTTGCCTGTTTTAACCAGCTCATCGTGAACTTTAGGGAATATTTCCTTGTGGAACTGAGCGCAATGCGAACAGCCCAGTGAAGCATATTCGGTTAAAACAACCGATGATTTATTATTGCCAAATGCAATTTCAGTTGTGGCATTGCCCAGATTCATCTTTGTGACAGCCAGCGTGACTGCTACACCCGCTAGAAAAGATACTGCCGCTATTACAACTGATTTGATATTCATATTTTCCCTTCATTTATTTCGTTCTTTTAGTGCACTTCTGATAATCTGGATTGCTCCTGAAATAGCAAGTGTTCCCAGAATTGCTGCAACAATTATATCAGGCCATGCTGTGTTGCTTGCAAAAACACCAGCTGCCGCAGCTATTACCGCTATATTACCAATTGCATCATTCCTGCTGCATATCCAGACTGACTCCCGGTTACTATCTCCGCCTCTGAATTTATATAATAATACCGCACAGATTATATTAACGGCTAAACCAATCAGGCTAATTACTATCATTATCAAAGGTTCTGGCAATTTTAGTGCGAATGCCTGATTAAAAGTTTCATAAGCCACCCATAAACCAATCAAGCCCAGAGAAATTCCTTTGAACAAGGATGCCGTAGATTTGGCATGCAAGGTTTTGCCCAGGACAAAAAGGCTGATACCGTAATTTGCTGCATCAGAAAGGAAATCTAAGGCATTTGCTAATAATGAAACAGATAAAGCCTCATAGCTGCTGACTACCTGCACTACAAACATAAGCGCGTTGGCAACAAGACATATCCACAATATCTTGCGATATTTAGCATCATCCGGCGCGTCATTGTCACAGCATGAAATACTCATATTATCCTTGTTTATCCAGTTTCATGCCTACATGTTCAATTTCAATCTGGAAATTAGTATGTTTAATTCCATATTTTTCAGCTATAGCATGCGCCTTAGCTAATAATGTGGTATCTTCAGGGTTGGATTTAACCAGCAAATGCGCTATGAGGCTATTCTCGCCACTGGTAATACCCCAGATATGCAGGTCATGAACGTCTTTGACTCCCGGCAAAGCTGCAAGTTCTTCATGAACTTTGCTAAGTTCAATGCCAGCCGGAACACCTTCCAACAAAATATTCATGCTTTCGGAAAGCAACTTCCACGTACGCGGCAAGACCCAAAGCCCTATTAAAACTGCAATGATGGGGTCAATTTGTGCCCATCCGGTAAAATATATAAGCACCGCGCCCAGAATAACACCTACTGAACCAAGCATATCAGCAAATACTTCCAGATACGCGCCTTTCATGTTGAGGCTGGTCTCACTACCGCTTGCCAGTATCCGCATGCTTATAAAGTTAACCAACAAACCAATACCCGCTACAATAAGCATTCCTGTTGTTTGTACTTCAGGAGGGTTCTGGAAGCGGTCATAAGCTTCATAAAGAATATACATGGCAACTAAAAACAGAACTATGGCATTAAATGCAGCAGCCAGAATTTCAAACCTGCGGTAGCCGAATGTCCGGCGGTGGTCAGCAGTACGTTTGCCGATACGGATTGCAATAAAAGCAATTACTAAAGCCATTACGTCTGTAAACATGTGGGCAGCATCGGAAAGTAAAGCCAGACTGTTCGTTAAAATACCGCCAATAACTTCTGCAACCAAGAAAGTGCCTGTCAGGCCAATTGCGATTAGCAGCTTCTTTTCATTGGTAACTCCAGCGGCGTGGTTATGGCCAGAGTGGTGTTTTTCAGCGTGGTCATGTTCATGTGTCATAAAGTCCCTGATTAATTGCCTTCTTTAATTATTCTGCCATTGCGCCAGACCCTACCATCATGCCGAATTTTCTGACTTGGCTGGTAGCAATGGTCATGTTTTTTATGGGATGCACGTGTGCATGATGAGTCCTGCTCTTTATCTTGGTTTTGATTGTTTTGCTGTTGCTGTGAAGGCAGCTGATAATTGGGGTTATTATTGGTTGCCGCAGTAACAGAAGATGACATCATTAATATTACTGCAAGAATTTCAAGCATAGGTTGCTCCTTGGTTAGTAATGGCGGGAAATTTACAGACAAATCTATTATTTCCCGCCACATTCATGTTAACCTGAGATTTATTACTTATCTTTAGTTTTTCCTTCTTCTTTATCATGTGCATGATCATCGTCATGATGCTCGTCGCCTTCTTTGTGGCCATCATGCTTGCCATCATCTTTGTGGTCAGCATCGCCTTTCTTATGTTCATGCTTTTCTGCCTTTGCGGCTTTCTCAGCCTTTGGGGTTTCTGCATGAGCAGCACCTGCGCCAATTACAAGTGCAATTGCCGTTGCCGAAAGTATAGTTTTTAAGTTAGTCATAGTTTCTCCTTTGGGGGGTTGGGGTTAAATTATAGTTCTTCTTTCGCCAGAACATCTCTGGCAAGGTTGAAGCGTTTGTAAATTGCAGGTAGTACCAACAGCGTCAAAATTGTGGCCGTAATAAGGCCGCCAATAACAACAGTTGCTAGCGGTTTCTGTACTTCCGCGCCTGCGCCTGAGGCTACAGCCATAGGCACGAAGCCAAGGCTTGCTACTAACGCTGTCATAAGTACCGGACGGAAACGTGATAATGCACCATCAACAATTGCTTTATGCGGCTCTAAGCCTTCTTTCACAAGCTGGTTGATTCTGGTAATCATCACAAGGCCGTTAAGCACCGCTACACCTGAAAGTGCAATCAAACCAACAGCTGCTGAGATTGAGAATGGCATTCCGCGCAGCCAAAGCGTTATTATACCGCCTGTAAGTGCAAGTGGTACGCCAGAGAACACTAGTAGTGCCTGTCTTACAGAATGCAAAGCAGTGAACAGCAACAAGAAGATCATGAAGAAACATGCAGGTACAACCACCGCTAAACGCGCTTTTGCTTCCTGAAGGTTCTTGAATTGACCGCCCCATTCAAGCCAATATCCGGCAGGTAGTTTTACCTGCTTTTCTATAACAGCCTGTGCATCGGTAACGAATGAGCCAATATCACGGCCACGCACGTTTGCCTGTACTACTACACGCCTTTTACCATTCTCACGGCTTATCTGGTTAGGGCCGTCAGTAATTTCCAACTTTGCTACCTGCTTGAACGGAATATATACCGGGCGGTTATGAGGCTGGTTTGCTGTTTGGTCTGATGCATTATCGCCATCAACTGGCAATAATATTGGCAGGTTTTCCAGCAAGGTTAGGTCTTGCCTTATATTGTCCGGCAATCTTACCATGATGTCAAAACGGCGGTCACCTTGGAACACCATTCCTGCCTCGCGTCCACCTACAGCGATAGAAAGAACGTCAAGCACATCACTTACGTTAAGTCCGTAACGAGCAATGGCGTTTTTATCCAGCTTCACTTCCAGCATAGGCAGGCCAGAAGTTTGCTCCATTTTTACGTCAGCCGAGCCATCAATTGTTTTTAGGGCTTTTACCAGTTCAGCAGCAGTCTTTTCCATGGCAGAGAAATCATCGCCATAGATTTTGACGGCAACATCTGAACGTACACCGGAGATAAGCTCATTGAAGCGCATCTGGATAGGCTGGGTAAACTCATAGTTATTGCCCGGAATATCTGAAACCGCTTTGTTGATTTTAGCAATTATCTCAGACTTGCTGATACCTTGGTCAGGCCATTCTTCTTTATCTTTCAAGATAATGAAAGTATCTGAAACGTTAGGTGGCATTGGGTCAGCCGCCATTTCAGCAGTACCAGTCTTAGAGAATGTGAATGCCACTTCAGGAACTGTAGTAACAGCTTTTTCCACCGCAAATTGCATTTCCTGTGACTGGGTAATGCCTGTGCTTGGAATACGCATTGCGTGCATTGCTATATCTTTCTCATCAAGGGTAGGAATAAATTCCTGACCCATTGTTGAGAAAAGTACTAATGAGAAAATAAAGCCACCTGTCGCTATCCCGATAATACGCATAGGTGCACCCAGCGCGTAATGCAGCGCAGGCTCGTACCAGCTTTTGGTTTTATGGATAACCCGGCTTTCCTTTTCTTCAACCTCACCAGTTACGAAAATAGCCAACATGGCAGGAACAAAAGTAAGTGAGAGTGCAAATGCCGCAACTAGCGCAAAGATAACCGTAAGTGCCATTGGCTCAAACATTTTACCTTCAACGCCTGTAAAGGTCAGAAGCGGTATATATACCATGATGATGATTGCCTGACCAAACACGGAAGGCTGTATCATTTCACGGCTTGCCACCATCACTTCATGCAAACGCTCTTTGATTGTAAGCATTCGTCCTTCCTGATGTTGGCGGTGTGCTAACCTACTTAAGCAGTTTTCGGTAATAATAACCGCACCATCAACAATGAGGCCAAAGTCAAGTGCACCAAGGCTCATAAGGTTACCGCTGATGCCAGCTTTTATCATACCCATACTGGTCATAAGCATAGATAGAGGTATAACTAAAGCAGTAATAAGTGCGGCGCGGAAGTTACCAAGCAATGCAAACAAAATCACAATCACCAGTAATGCACCTTCAGCAAGGTTTTTTTCAACAGTACTTATTGTGCGGTCAACCAGCTTGGTACGGTTCAAAACCGTTTTGGCTTTTATACCTTCCGGCAGAGATTTATTTATTTCCTGCATTTTATGGTCAACAGCATCTGCAACTATACGGCTGTTCTGGCCTATTAGCATAAGGGCAGTTCCTACAACTACTTCCTCACCATTTTCAGAAGCTGAACCTGTACGCATTTCTTTGCCAATACCAATAGTAGCAATGTCTTTCAGGTAAATAACTACGCCGCCACGGTTGGTAACTACTATATTTCCAATCTGTTCGGCATTATCAATACGGCCATCTGAGCGGACGATGTAAGACTCGCCGTTCTTCTCAATATATCCTGCGCCAGTACTTGTATTGTTACGTTCCAGAGTATTTACCACATCAGAAAAACTAAGTCCTAAAGCAACCAGCTTTTCTGGGTTGGGTTGCACATGGTATTGCTTTACATAACCACCAATTGCATCAACGCCAGCAACACCTTTTACGCCTTTAAGCTGTGGGCGGATAATCCAATCCTGTACTGTTCTTAGGTAAGAAGCTAATTCAAGATCAGACTTCAAACGTTGGCCTTCCGGTGTAAGAAAGCTGCCGTCTGATTGCCAGCCCGGCTGTCCGTCTTTAACAGTCGCACCTTTACCGCGTGGGTTAGCATATTCAACCGTCCACATGTAAATCTCGCCAAGGCCAGTTGAAATTGCGCCCATGCGCGGGTCAACCCCTTCAGGTAAGGTTTCTTTTGCTTCCGATATACGCTCATTTACCTGCTGGCGGGCAAAGTAAATATCTACATCATCATGGAATACTGCTGTTACTTGGCTGAAGCCATTACGTGAAATAGAGCGCGTATATTCAAGGCCGGGAATACCAGCTAAAGCTGTTTCCACCGGGTAGGTAACCTGCTTCTCTACCTCCATTGGTGAAAAAGCCGGGGCAACAGAATTTATCTGCACTTGGTTGTTCGTAATATCTGGCACAGCATCAATTGGTAAATTCTTTAGTGAATAAATACCAAATGCGGCAATTGCAGCAGTTAATAACGCTATCAAAAAGCGGTGGTGTAGTGAGAAACCTAAAATACGTTCAATCATAAAATAAACTCTTGGGTTATGGCAAAATTAGCCAGGTTGGAATTACAGACGAGGTGCGTAGGCCGCACAGGATTTCAATAACCATCATCATGAAGACAAATACGGAAGCATCGCGCATAGTGAACAGAACAAGATGGGGCTTCACAACAAGCTCACTGGTCTGCTTCCAGAGCTGGAACTCAGGTATCCAGCGCGGCACGGTGTCAAAATAATCCTGATATTTTTTACCGTATTTCTGGCTAAGGAATTGCTCTTCTTTTGAAATTGCTTTTTTGTGCAAAACCATAAAAACAAAAATGACAAAAGCAGTTATGGCAAAGCTGCCAGTTTGCAGCCCAAGACCTGTTACAGCCAGTAATGATCCAACATAAAGAGGGTTTCTTACAATTGAGTAAGTACCTTCCATCATCAGCTCAGTATTTTTTCTGCCGCCTGCATATAGTGAAGAATAAATTCTGGTTAGAACGCCAAAGAAAACCAGAAGATGTCCCATTACTTCCATTGCTTCATGGATAAAATGGTTTTCCTTCCACGCAGATGATATAAAAATCAGCATGGGTGCACATATAAGTGCAAGGAAACGTGCAATCCTTAAACGTTGTTTGAATAAATCATTTGTTGCCATTTGATGCCCTCCAAATCAATGTTCATGTTCCGCACCGGCTTTGCCGATGTCTGCCTTAACTACGAAGCTGTTCTTAGCTACATAACGCTCACCAGCAGCTAAGCCGCTTCTGATTTCAGTCCACACAGCGTCCCTTGTTCCAAGCTCTACAGCCTGTGCACGGTATGTGCCTCCTTTCTCCTGAACAAAGACTACGTTATTGCCTTCCATACGCTGAATGGCCTCGGTCTTTACCGCAAGGGGCACTTCTTTTTCCAGCATCACAACGTCAGCACGTATATTCATGCCTGAACGCCAGTGGTTATCAGAGTTATCAATCACTGCGCGGGCAATTACAGTCTGGCTTGAAGCTTCCGCAGTAGGCAACACTAAAGAAATTATAGCTTCAGCATTTATATCATCATCAAGGCAATAAATGCGTATTTTCTGGCCTTCCTTAAGTTTTTCACCGTCTTTAGAGAAAACAAATAATTCAGCCCAAAGCTTGCTTACATCTGCTACAACAAATAACGGAGCATCTGCCGCAACTTCACCTATATTGGCGTTACGGCTGAGAATAGTACCTGCCACAGGTGTTTTAACAGGATATATTTGCAAGCTGTCATTGCTTTCAACGGTTGCCAGCGTGTCATTTACTTTCACCTGCTGACCCGGCTCTTTCAGCACAGTACGTATAACACCCGGAAAACGTGCCTTTACCTGTGCAGTAGTATTCTGGTTCAAAGTTACGCGTCCTGTGACGCTGAAACTTTCCTGCACTAAAGCAGTACCTACCTCAAGCACTTCAATGTTCATGGCTTTAATAGCCTTATCACTGATTTTTACTTCTTCGTGGCCGCCTTCTCCTTCACCATGTTCATCAGATTCTCCGCCATGGTCGTGAGCATCCTTTTCACCATGTGCATGTTCGTCTTTATCACCATGTGCGTGTTCACCACCTTCAGAATGGTCTGGTTTTTCCTCCCCTTCATGGCCATGCTCATCAGCATCACCGGAAGCGTGACTTTGTTCTTTGCCCGGATTTTTTCCGGAACTGCTGAACATGTAATATGCTCCACCTGCAATAGCTAATGTGGCAAACAGTATAATAAAATTACGCTTATTCAGCATGGTTTTCTCCTTTGTTGTCTTCTAGTATTTGTTCAGAATTATAGTTTTTCATGTCAGCAAGACGCGTTGCAGTAAGGCGTTCAGCCTGCGCCTTGGCAGTATGGAATTGCAGTAATGCCTCAATCTGCTGCTTGTTAACATCAAACAGGCTACGCTGTGCATCTAGCACTTCCAGATACGCAAAGCGGCCTAAATTGTAACCTTCGCGTGAAAGGCCAAAAGCCTTAGTGGCAGACGGTAACATCTCGTTCTTAAGCGTTTGCGATGTAGTGTAAGAACCTTGCATTTGCTCATAAGCTTGAGTCAGTTCAGAAGAAACGTTCAGTTCCGCCTGACGGTTATCAAACTCTGTACGCAATATTTCACTGCGGGCTTTTTGTATGTTGCCGCTGTTGGAATTAAACACCGGAATAGGTATTGAAAACCCAACTACAAAAGCTTGGTCACTGCTATCACGGTAATCACGCATGCCCACGCTGATGCGCGGGTCTGGTATCGCATTTGCAATTTCAAGGTCAAGCCTTGCCTTGGATTGCTCAAGCTCACTGTTTAACTTTAAAATATCTGGGCTGTCTTTAAGGCTATTTTCCCTTTCAGGCATTACAGTCTTATCTACCTCATAAAATGCAGCGCTGTTAAGCTCTGCCTCAAAACTTTTATCACCCATTATGGTAGCAAGCTTCTTACGCGCTATGTCACGAGCGCGGTTAGCCTTATCCAGTTCAATTTTAGCTGTAGAGCGTTCAACCTCGGCACGGCTTTTCTGGATAAGCGGAGCTGCTGCTGCATTAACCCGCACACTCACAGACTTTAAAACATCTTCTGCCAAGTCTTTCTGCTCTGACGCAAGACGCGCATTTTCTTCCGCCGCAATTACTTCCGCATATGCAATGGTTACATCACGGATTACGTCTAAAGCTGCCGCATGCTCATTAAGGGAAGCAATCTCAAGGCCTTTATCAGCAATCCTTTCACGCGCTGAAATCTTTCCACCAATTTCAAAAAGCTGAGTCACCCCAACCGTTGACTCAACAGAACTAACACCTTTATACGGACCTGTGCCTGCAACATTCTCAGCATCAATACCTATTTCGGGGTTTGACCATGCGCTTGCTTGGGCGCGTTCGCCCTTCGCAGCAGCAATACTGCTTCTGAAAGCTTTTAAGCGCGGTGATTGTAGAAGTGCTTTCTCAATAATTCCGTTTAGAGAAAGTCCAACTGTCTCAGATGTCTTAGACGCCGGAGCATCCTTTACAACTACAGCTTCTTCTGCCGGAGCTTCTTTCAGTATTTTCTTTTTCTTAGGGGCAGCTTTGTTTTTAGCAGCCACAGCTTTCTTTGCAGATGGCTGTTCCTGCTCTTTTATTGCCAAGCTTTCAACATTCGGTATAGCCAAAGTTTCTATCCCTGAAGCTTTGCTTGCAGGTTTTTTGGAAACTTCCTCAGCTAAAGCAGGTTGGCTGGCAAGTATAGTGGCGCATAGTAACCACTTTAATGATGATATTTTCATGGAATTAACCTTCAATTGTTAAACATGCGCGCGTGGCCTGAAACACGAAGGCGCAAATAGGCCTTCATGCAGCAGTTACGCTGCCTTTAATCAATTAAGCGTGTGAGGGTGGTTTTAGTGGAGGTCCACTCAATAAGGATGTGATACGTTCTTCATCTAAGCTGAATGAAGTTTTTGTATTACCGCTATCGGTTTTTACAATTACCAAGCTAAGATTTGCATGTGTATGCGAGCAGCAATGACCTTTTTTTTCAGATTTGCTGTCCTGCTTTTTCTCGCTTTTCTCAAGCTTTTTTCCATTTTCAACACTATGGCAGCTATCACCTTCACCGCCAATACCAAAGGCATGTGCCGCCGGGGCAACAAGTAATGAAAGCACGATAAAAAATGACAAAAGAGCTTTTCGCATGCGTTAGATGATAGGTTGCAAATATTAATTTACAATTAATTTCTTACAATACCCTGCATTGGATATGAACTGTTATCATTAAATCTCTGTAGAATAGAGTATTTATCACATACAACAGATTGCTTTTGCAAAGAATAAATTGCAAACGTTTGCAAGCTACTTTTTCCGCCTTTTCACTTTAAAAACTCTAGGTTTACTAACACTGCTATGCAAATGCGATAAATCCAAACCTTCATAATTCAGCTTTTGCATCATTATACCAAGCTCTTTCATATTTTTATGGCTATAACCTCTGTGTATCAGAGAAGCCTTTATCAGGCTTGAACCATCATCTTCGTGGCCTACAAATTCCATGCTTATTTCGGGAGGTATACCGCTACCACTGCAACTGGTTACAAAACTATGCCTGAAAGAGTGGAAATCTTTTTTATAGCCTGCATCTTTCTTTTTTAGACCTATTCTTTTGCTATAGCGACTATACCATTGCGAATATGCCTTAGTAATTCTGCCATCTTTGCTTACAGTAAGGTTGGGAAATAACAATGCATCTTTGCCGGACTTTGCCCTTTGCTCGTAATAATCTATAAAGCCGCATTTAACCAATTCATTATGCACAGGCACTTTTCTTGCAGATGACTGGGTTTTTATCCGTTTATGCTCATGGCTTTCATTTATATCAAAATAAAACACGCCATTTTCATTTTTAATATCACTCACTACCAACTGGCCTATTTCATTCAGCCTAGCACCATTGAAAATTGCTATTAGCGGCAACCAGTATTTTTCATCTTTTATAATTTTATTCCCATCCTGCCATCTGAAAAATTCTGATTTACAACCTCTATATATCGGGGAATTAAATAACAGCTTCAAATCATCAATAGAGTAATTAATTCTTGGAACGGATTTTTTGCTATTTTTGACTTTAACCTTTTTAATCGGGTTTTTAATCTCAATATCCAATTTATCCTCTGCCGCCTTATAAAGGGCGGAAAGAGCCCCTAAAATGCCTTTTATCGTAGCGGCACTCCTAGCCTCCCCTGACAGCTTCCCAGTTTCTACTGCGCGTTCTAAGAACTTTAAAGAGCTATTGCTATATTCTTTTGGCAACTGCATAGGCACTTTAGCCAAAATTTCGGCAAAACTGTTAATTTCCTCGCGGGTGTAATAATCTAAAAACTTATCCCCAGCCCATTCTGTAAGCAGCCTGACGGACATTCCCATATGCAGCTTATTCCTGTATTCCTTGCCACCCGCGCACCAGAATTCATAAGCTTCACTTAGCTTCGGACATTTGCTGCTGGTTTTCGGGGGAATATAAACCGACTGAACCATAGACATTAGCTTATCAACAACATCAGCCCTGCTGGATGAATTTATATGGCTTCTGGTTTTTACCTGCCATTCAATATCATCTTTACTTGGTATATAATCTTTGAAGCCTTGCTTAAACCTGTCTTCTACTTCACATAATTTTTTATATAAAACGCTTGCATGACCTTCTGGCAGTTTATTACCTTTTATGTCTATAGCCGATTTATTGAGCTGTTTGATTACTGTTTTGACGGTTGCTAAATCAATATCCTCTATTGGCTCTGGCAGAATATTATAATTTGATATTTCCTTAGCTATTTGCCGCCTTTCACTTTCTGGCACTAAACTCTGGCAGCGTGTGAAATTAATTCTTGCCTGATAGCTATTACTAGCTTCTGCCGCCCTTTCGTTAGCTTCTTTCAAATCTTTTGTATGCAGGGATAAAATAAACGTATTCTTACCCAAAGCAGCTTTTACATCTGCCGGATAATCGCGCCGAAACTTATATACGCCTGTTTTGCTATCGCGTTTTAAATACACTTGCCGCCTCACTATCTGTACCACCTTTCTGTACCACCAATGTGGAAAGATAGCTAGAAAATACAGAAAGCTAGGAAAACCTTGGTATCCTAAAAGAGATGGGGCGAATGACGGGGATCGAACCCGCGACAACCAATACCACAAACTGGCGCTCTACCAACTGAGCTACATCCGCCGCAAAAATAGTACAAAATTCGAGGGCTATTGACCCCGAAGGCTGAAACTACTAGCTTTTTATACAGAAAAAATCAAGTTATTCATTTATGAGAATTATAATTTGCGGCGCAGGCAGGGTCGGAACAGGGATAGCTACTCAGTTAGCCTCTGAAAAGAATGATATTACTGTCATTGATCAGGAACCGCGTGCCCTTGAAAAAATAGCCGGCTCGCTTGACGTCCGTACCCATACGGGCTTTGCCTGCCACCCCACTACCCTTGAAGAGGCCGGTGCAGGCAATGCAGATATGCTTATTGCCGTTACTACCAGCGACGAGGTAAACATGATCGCCTGTCAGGTAGCCCAGACAATATTCAATATTCCCGTAAAAATTGCCCGTATTCGCCACCAGAACTACCTGCAGCCCATCTACCGTGATTTTTACAATTACGACGGCATCCCGATTGACGTTATCATCTCACCCGAGATCGAGGTTTCAAAAGATATCCTCAACCGTCTTTCAACACCGGGAGCAACTGAAACTATTCCGGTAGAAGAAAGTACCGTAAAAATTATTGCGGTAAAGCTGATGGAAGGCTGCCAGCTTGACGGCATGACGATACGTGACTTCAAAACCAGCCACGGGAATATCAATGCCACAATAATTGCGGTAACCCGCCTTAATGAACTTTTCATCCCGAATGCAAAAACACGCCTGCAGGAAGGTGATGAGGTTTACTTCGTGGCCGATACAAAAGCGGTTGTGCGAATGATGGTCCTGCTTGGACATCAGGAACGCGAGGCACAGAAAGTAGTTATTATAGGCGGCGGCAATATTGGGCTTTACATTGCACAGGAACTTGAAAAAGAAAACAAGGACACGCGCATAAAGATAATTGAGGTAAATAAAAACCGTGCGGAAAACATTTCTGAAACGCTTGATAAAACTATTGTTATAAACGGCAGCGCACTTGACCGTGAAATTCTGGAAGAGGCAAATATGGCAAACACGGATGCCATTATCTGCGTATCGAACGATGACGAGGTGAACATACTCTCTGCCCTTCTTTCAAAAGCAATGGGCACTAAAATTGCCTTCACACTGGTAAATGACCATAGCTTTATTCCTTTAATGGGAACTATTGGTGTAGACGTTGCAGTAAACCCGCGTGAAACAACGGTATCTTCCATCCTGCGCCATATACGCCGCGGTAAAATACGTTCTGCGCATAGCCTGAAAGAAGGCCATGCCGAGGTACTTGAGGCAGAAGTAACGGAAAGCCTCGGTCTTGTAGGTAAACAGATTGATGATCTTGAAATATCCGAGTCAGTGATAATCGGCGCAGTAATAAGAGACGGCCAGTTCATTAAACCTTACTCTGATACAGTGCTGAACAAACGTGACAGGCTAATAATTTTAGCAATGGCCGATAAAGTTAAATCGGTTGAAGATATCTTCAGCCTGCACACTAAATATTTTTAAGCGCGCATCTCAGTTAAACGGCTAGCTGTACGGATAAATTCAAACCCGCCGCTATGTCCTTTATATAAATCATTCGGCTCTGCAGCTGCCGTGCATATGAATTTTGTGCGGTTCTCGTATAGTACATCAACAAGGTTGATAAAGCGGCGCGCCTCATTGCGATTCTCTTCATCCATCATCGGTATACCTTCTAAAAACAGGGTATCAAATTTTTTGGCAATAGCTAAATAATCTGCTGCACCCAGCGCTTTGGCACATAGTTCATTGAATGTTGCATAAGCAACATTATTGACCGAACGCAGATGTATCTCTCTGCCCTTTACCTTTACAATAATGGTTTCTATTTTCTTATCACCGGTCAACTGTTTGAATTTTTCTTTCAGCTTTTGCGTTGATTCGTAATCAAGCGGTGTAAAATAATTTTCGTTACTACTCTCTGCCAGCAGGCGGTAATCCTGTTTACTGTCAAGGCTGGCAACATCGGCCACGCTCTTTAAGTATCTGCAGAATTCTAAATATGCACTGCGCTGTAACCCCTCTTTATAATGATCCTCGGGTTTTTTGTTGGACGTGAAAATAAGTACGATCCCGTCTTCTATCATCTGGCCGAATAGCTTGGATAGTATCATTGCATCGGTAACATCATTTATCTCATATTCATCAAGACATAAAATGCTGATGTCCTTTGATATCTCTTTTGCCGTGCTTTTTACAGGGTCACCCCCGCCCTGCTGGCGGAATATATGGATACGCTGGTGCACTTCATCCATGAACTCGTGGAAATGTCGGCGGATTTTCCCCTTCACGGGCAGACCTTTGAAGAAAGCATCCATCATCATGGACTTACCGCGGCCAACCTTACCATGAATGAACAAACCGCGCGGCGCGGCGCTTTTACCCGCCAGCAATTTGCTAAGCAGACCTTTTTTAGCATATTTAACAAGTGCATTTTCAAGCTCTTGCAGTTTCCTGGCAAGCTCTGCCTGCGCGGCATCCGCTTTTATTTTGCCTGACTGGGTAAGCTGGTTATAATGTGCGAGCATATGAAAGTTCTTGAAAGCTTAACAGAATTACAGGCTGTACGCCATTCCATCAACCTAAAAGTGGGTTTTGTGCCAACTATGGGTGCACTTCACGAAGGGCATTTATCACTTATGCAAATTGCCCAGAGCAATGCAGATCTTGTTTTTGCCAGCATATTTGTGAACCCTACCCAGTTTGGCCCTAATGAAGATTTCAATAAATACCCCCGCACTGTTGATGAAGATATTGAAAAACTGCACGGTTATGCCGATTACATATATGTACCGCGCGTGGAAGATATATATCCGAAAGGTTATTGCACAAAGATTCTGGTAGAAGAGGAAAGCAAGGGGCTGGATGGAGATTTCCGCCCGGGGCACTTTGTTGGCGTGGCAACTGTTGTAAACATCTTGTTCAATCAGGTACGCCCGAATGTTGCGGTTTTTGGTGAAAAAGACTGGCAGCAGCTAATGGTTATTAAACGCATGGTCAAAGATCTGGACCTTGAGATAGATATTATAGGCGCGCCTGTATTGCGTGAGGATGACGGACTTGCCATGAGCAGCCGCAACCGTTATCTGAGTCCTGAGGAACGTGCACTGGCACCAAAGATATATGAACTGATGACAAAACTGAAAGATGCAGCGAAAGTAAAAATGGAACTCACAAAACTGGGCTTTGAAGTTGATTACGTTGAAGAACGCTGGGGAAGAATGCTTGCAGCTGCACGTATAGGCACAACAAGGCTGATAGATAATATAGCGTTATGACAACAGCTTATCTGGCGCAGGCGGCAACCCCTGACGCAAGGCCGCAGGGCTAATACCCTGATTATTCTCAGTGGCCATCCCAATATTCAGCGGAGGAATATCCAAAGAAGCATTTTTCAGTTTTGGCTTTCTCACCTCTGATTTCGGCTCGTTTACAGGTTCAAGTAGCTTCTGGAATTCCTCTTTACGTCCTATATCTGTTCCGTAATCCCTAATATCCTGCATTGCCCTGTCAAATAACTGGCCGCGCTCTTTCTTCATTTCCTCAGAAGGCGCACCTAAATGTATAAAACTTTCACGCAGGGCCTCTGTCTTTTTGCCCTTCACCATTTCATCAAACTGCGCAGCGCGTTTTTCATACTGTTCGGGTGTATCACCCACTGCCGCGTATTCCTCACGGAATTTCGCCATGGCATCTTTATTCTTTATTACACGGTCAAATAATTTCTCATGATGGACCTGCTGCAATTTACTTGGTGTACCCATGTTTATAAACTCTTCACGCTGCCTGGTAATATCTGCCGCCGGCAATACCGCCTGCAGATCCTGCATTGTACATGAAGCCAGCCTTTCACCTTCTAACGTTGCCCTGTTAAGAACTTCCGGCACCGTCCTGCCGTCCCTTTCCATATCCTGTATTTTTCCGGCAATTTCACCACGCTTGATCGCCACAAATTTCGCGTCTTCAAACTTCAGCATTAAAACAGAAAGCTTCTCTTCGAATATCCCGTTCTTTGCATGGTAGATATCAATATCACGACACAAATAACGTTTTTCTTCGACTGTGAATGACCTGCCGTTCTCATGTTTTGCCTCAAGCGCTTGCTTGCGCATGGTTGACATTGTCATGTTGTCATTTGTAGTTTGAGTATCGGGCATATGGTCATCTTCCCGGTTTTTCTTCCTGATCCTGTCATTTACATCCTTTGTTCTCTGAAACAGATCCCGTAAATTCTCAACATCAGTTACCCTTAAACGGTCATTTACAGGCTGCGGCGCAGGCAGATCGGCAAAACCATTTCTAACGGCATGATCCTTTGCCTCAACAATAGCTGCAAGCTCCGTAAGGTTCTTTGGCTCACCCATTTTTTTCAGGAAATTTTGCAGGTCTGCCTTAGACTCATGCTTTTGTATCTCAGCATAATAACCTGAGAACCTGTTAGGGTCATTTGTACTATATTCCACCATGCCTTTATTTTATAACACAAAAGTTAAAAAATGGCAAGATATTGCCCCCTTAATGTATGGTTGACATTATGCCCCCTAAAGCCTAGAAAACTGCCATAATTTATAGCCATAACAGGAGTTCTTACATGCAAATTAAATCTATTACAGCCCGTCAAGTTATTGATTCACGTGGTAATCCCACTGTAGAAGCTGACGTAACTCTTAAAGACGGCACAATTGGCCGCGCTGCTGTTCCATCGGGCGCATCTACAGGTACTTTGGAAGCTGTAGAGCTTCGTGACGGTGATAAAAAGAAATTCCTCGGTAAAGGCGTTCTTAAAGCGGTTGATAACGTGAACACTAAAATTGCTAAAGCCCTTAAAGGCAAAGATGCAACCCGCCAGAAGGATATTGATAATACAATGCTGGCGCTTGACGGCACCGAGAATAAATCAAAACTTGGAGCAAACGCTATCCTTGCAGTCTCACTTGCAACTGCACACGCGTCGGCAAATGCAAAAAAACAACCCCTGTTCAAATATCTTGGCGGCGCAAAAGCGGTAACCCTGCCTGTGCCGATGATGAATATCATCAACGGCGGCGCGCACGCTGATAACCCGATCGATATTCAGGAATTCATGATCATGCCTGTTGGCGCAAAAACAGGTTCTGACGCTATCCGCATTGGCTGTGAAGTATTCCACTCACTAAAAGCAGCCCTTAAAAAAGCAGGCCACTCAACTAACGTGGGTGATGAAGGCGGCTTCGCACCAAACCTTCGTAGCGCTGAAGAAGCTTGTGAATTCATCATGAAATCAATTGAAGCGGCAGGCTATAAAGCAGGCAAAGAAGTTGTGTTGGCGCTTGACTCTGCTTCATCGGAATTCCACAAAGGCGATGTTTACCACATAGACGGCAAAAAGCTCGATTCGGTAAAGATGGTTGATTACTACAAAAAGCTGGTAAAGGCCTACCCTATCGTTTCTATTGAAGACGCAATGGGCGAACATGACCGTGACGGCTGGAAGCTTGTAACAAAAGAACTTGGCAAAAAGATCCAGCTTGTGGGTGATGATCTGTTTGTGACAAATCCAAAGATCCTTGCACAGGGCATTAAAGACAAACTTGCAAACTCTATCCTTGTTAAGGTTAACCAGATAGGTACGCTGACTGAAACTCTGGAAGCTGTGGCAATGGCACAAAAAGCAGGTTACACCGCTGTTCTTTCTCACCGCTCGGGCGAAACTGAAGATACTACGATTGCACATATTGCAGTGGCAACAAATTGCGGCCAGATCAAGACAGGTTCACTTAGCCGCTCTGACCGTCTGGCGAAATATAACGAGCTTATCCGTATTGAAGAGGCTCTTGGCAAACGCGCGTTTTACCCCGGCAAAAAGATATTCGCTTAATTGCCGGTAGCATAAGTTTAAAGCCCTGCCCTTAAGCGGCGGGGCTTTTTTATTGTGGCAATGATGATGCAACTCAACTACAACGCGGCAACAGATAAGAATTTTTATTAACCCGCTTTTAGTTTTCTAATTTGTTTATTGAAAAAAACGGCATTTTTCATTACATTCAAATGATCAACACTAACTGACTCCAAGCAAAAATGCGTTTAAACGAAGTTATCACCGCTATTTCCGTTAAGCCTTTCGGTAAATTGAAAAGCACGATTCGCAAAAAGCGTAAACGCTCTCTGTTGCTTGCTTTCATCTTTTTTTACTTTGCATTCCACCTTATTACCGGTGAACGCGGCCTTCTGGCTTATGTAACCCTAAAAGGTGAGTTGCTGGAAGCTAAAGCAAAATCTTCTGCTATCCACGAGGCTAAACTTGACCTTGCAAACAAAGTAAGCGGCCTGAGATCAGAGAGCCTTAATCTTGACCTGCTTGAAGAAGTTGCACGCCGTGATCTTGGCTATAGCCGCAAAGATGAAGTTATTTATTTCCCTGAGTAATCAAACCTGACCTAAGACAACAAAAAAGTGGCTATCCCTTTATTTTTTTAGCTGCTCAGCCAGATCAACGATATATTTTAGGATGTTGTCAAAATGCTCATCCAGCTTTGCGCGAAGCGCAGGTGAAAGTTCAACCAGCACAGAACGCTCATCATCAGGGTTTTTGCGCTCTAATATCAAACCGCCGTTAATTGCTTTTTGCAAATGCTTGCGCGCAGTGAACGGGCTTTTTACAGATTGCATTGATTTCAATGCCTCTGAAACCATCATTGGTTTATTCACAAACCACATCTCACGCAATAAATCCCAGTAGTAGGTAGCATAATAATCAGTGTTACCCTGAAATACTTCTACCCACTCCGCACCTGTTTTGCGGGTTAGCTTAATAAACTCTCTTTGTTGTTGTGGTGTGAATTTCATATAATTTTTGATTGTAATATTAGCTATATTATAGCCAAACAAACGATTAACATCAAGAATTATTATGAGATAACTTTAAGCCAGGTCTTTTTTTCCGGTTCTATAACAATACGCGCAGAAGGAAGAGTGATGTTCATCTCAGTTCCCGAAGAAGCTGAATGGAATACTGAAAACTTACCCTGATGCGCTTCAATGAATTTACGCGCGAGGGAAATCTCAGGGTTATCATTCTCCATTTTCTTGGTAACAGTACCAAGAAGTGAACCAAGGCTGGATTTGGTAGAAGCAAGATGAGCCGTAGGCGCATATACTACAAAACGGTAATCGCCTTTATCTGTAATGCTTGTAGAAAGCTCAATTTTGCTGCCTTTCTTTGAGTATTTGATAGCGTTATTGATAACACCTGCAACAACCTGCTTTATCTTACGGCGGTCACCGCGGAATTTCACATCTTCGGCATCAAGCGATTTGATTATTTTAACATCATTCTCGAACGCTTTCGGAGAAAGTACGTCAAGCACAGACTCAAGAATATCTGAAAGATCGACTCTATCTTCTTCAAGACGCTCAGCTTCCGGCTCGATCTCGGAAAGCTCCATAATCTCGTTTATTGTGCCAAGAAGCTCCTGCCCGCTTTTGTGGATATCGCTTGCGTAAGAAACATAGCGGTTATTTTCAATAGGTCCAAACAACTGGTCTTTTATAACTTCGGAAAAACCGATGATCGCGTTAAGCGGAGTGCGCAGATCATGGCTCATGTTAGATAAAAACTGCGTTTTGCAGTAATCAGCTATTTTTTCATCCGTCTTAAGCTCTGCCGGCTGCGCTTTGTTCAGGCCGTTAACAACAGGTGCTACAGGTATTCCAAAATCATCGTCGGGGCTTTGGTTTGGGCCGTCATTTGGTCCCTGCTGTAGCTGCATTGCTGAAAATTGTGCGGCTGCTGACTGGTTTCCATACACGGAGTAGCCCTCAGGCCTGGCAAAACTTTCCGGTCTTACCTCGGTTCTTTGCACCACTTTAGGCTCAACCCTTGGCTCTACTCTAACTTCAGGCCTGATAAGATTTTGCTGGTGGAACTGCTGCTGCAAAGGTTGCTGTTGTTGTGTTTGCGGCTGAGCATATGACTGCGGCTGAACAGGCTGCTGTTGCGGCTGCTGGTTTTGCTGCGCCTGATATTGCTGCTGTTGCGCAAAATTAGGGTATATCTGCGGCTGCACGAATGATTGCGGAGCGGCAAAAGAGGTTTGAGGAGAAGCAAACTGTGTTTGCGGCTGCTGGTAATACTGCTGCGGAGCCTGAGCATACTGCGCCTGAGGCTGCGCCTGTGTTTGAGCCTGCACCTGCGACTGATATTGCTGGAAAGACTCCGGCATTACAGACTGCGTCTGCGCAGTATCAGGTTTGCACATAAGTATATAATAATACGCACCCTGAACATTATCTATAATAGGGCGAACTTCAAGCTTAAGCTTAAGCTCTGAACCCTGACGCTTGAAGCTATCAATGCTAAGCGTAAAATTCTGGCCGTTACGGCAATTATTGTAGAATTCAAGCATCTTTGATGCACCCGTGCGCGGATCGCAGATTATATCAATAGAACGGCCTAAAAGCTCATCATGACCATAACCGGTCAGCGTAGCAAACGCCTGATTTATATATATAATTCTTTGGTCGTAATGACCTGAATTGCCAAGACGGGTTATAAGGATGGCGGAGTCAATAACATCCGCTATTTTAGCTAGTAAATCTGAAGAGCAAAACTGATTCTGACCTATGAACATATATTTACTTTTACAATGAGACGGACTCATATTGCAAGTATTGCTTTTTATTTGAAAGGGGGATTATTCAAATTTATCTAAAATTTTATGTAATCGGCAATGTTGCAACAGGGTGCTTTTTGGATGCATCCGCACTCAAAAAACTAAACCCTTGAAAGTGCGTCTTCGAGGTCTTTTTTCATGTCATCTATATTTTCAAGACCGATGTTCACACGGAATGCTGCACCCTTATAAGGGAAGTTTGTAACACTGCGGATCTTTGAAAGCTCAAACGGAATGATAAGGCTTTCATAACCACCCCATGAATAACCCATCTTGAATATTTCCATGCTATCAAGGAACTTTGCATGGCCCTTATCATCAAGCTTTTTCTTTAATGTGAAGCTGAACAGTCCCGAAGCACCCTTAAAGTCACGCTTCCATATTTTATGCTGCGGGAAAGATGGCAATGCCGGATGCAAAACCGCTTCCACCTTAGGATGTTTCTCAAGGAATTTTGCCAGCTCAAGCGCGGCAGCGCTCTGCTCCTTCAACCTTGTTGCCAAAGTACGCAAACCACGGCTTGCCAGATAAATATCATCAGGCCCTGAAACAATTCCTATATTCTTATATGTGCGCTTGATATCTACATAAAATTCTTTGCGGCAGTTTATAAAACCCATCATAACATCAGAGTGACCACAAATATATTTAGTGGCTGAATGTATGCTGATATCAATACCTTGCTCAAATGCTTTAAAATAAAGCGGCGTTGCCCATGTATTATCAATCGCCGTAACAATTTTATGCTTCTTTGCAACTTTTACAATGGCAGGTATGTCCTGAATTTCCATGGTAAGACTGCCCGGACTTTCAGTATATATAAGTCTCGTATTCTTCTTAATGTGCTTTTCAATAGCAGCACCGGTCAGAGGATCATAGTAACTTACTTCAATGCCAAGCCTCTTAAGCTCGCTTTCCGCAAATGCACGCGCTGGCGAATAAACACTATCGGGCAATAAAGCATGGTCACCGCTATTAAGCACGGCAAGCATTGAAACCGCAATTGCGGTTGAGCCTGAACAGGTAATAAGGCACTTATCCGCGCCCTCTATTTCAGCCAGCGCATCTTCAAGCATCTTGTGGCTTTCACTACCGTGGCGGCCATATGTAAGGCCTTTGAATGTGCCTTTCCATGATTCGTTGAAGCTTTTGAAATCTTCAAAAATAACTGTTGAGCAGTGGTAAACAGGCGGATTAACAACACCGAAGTTGGATTTTGGATCACGTCCCGCATGGGAAAGGACAGTTTCAATATTTTTAGACTTATTCTTTTTCATCATTGCTGATCAGGTAGTTTTATTTTTGACTTTATATATGTCAGGCGTTCCTGCAATTGCGTACGGTTTGCCGGAATTGCACTACCTGCATTGCTTTGCTCTATAAGGTCAGAATATAGCAGCGCGGCGTTCTCATAATAACCGTTTTTATCAAAAAGGACAGCGAGGTTATATTTATAATTATTGTCTTTAGGGCTGATCTGCATTGCCCGGTAAAGACTGCGCATAGCGTTATTATCATCACCCCTTTTAATGAATATCATAGCTTTTTGCGCATGGATGGCCGCATAATCAGGGTTTGTTTTTGCCAGTTCGTCAAGCTCTTTAAGCGCATCATTCGGGGCCTCTTCCCCTACCAGCGTAAGGAAATTATTTTGCCCCTCAGTGTCATAAGGGTAAAGCTCCAGCAGCTTTGCGTAATATGTTTTCGCCTGGTTTTTCTGGCCGCTGCGGTGATAAGAGGTCGCAAGGCCAAAAAGCGCATTCCTTCCGTTAGGTGTTTTTTCAAGCGCAGCCTTGTAAAGCGCTATTGCACTTTCATACTGTCCAACCGCATAAGCCTTTGCCGCGAGCGCCAGAACATCAATCTCTTTTGCGCTCTTAGCCTTGGTATTATCGGTAACTTTAATTTCAAACGCCTTGTTTGAAGGCTCTTCCTGCGTATCTTCCTCTTGCTCATCTTCAGCACCTTTAGCACCGCTGACTTTTATTTTACCCTTAAGGTCAGTAGGCTCGGTTTTTTCAGGCGCACCTGTAAAGTTACCGCTTTTAAGGTCACTTCTACCCTTGCCGGGCGTTGCGCCTGCCGCAGTTACGGCCAATAATGTCCTTTCGGGGCT
>CAYVII010000004.1:569-25775 GCA_964451475.1 uncultured Rickettsiales bacterium | reverse complement strand
ACCATTTGTAGGATTTTGCGTAATTCTTCATCTCATAATGTAATTTGCCAAGTATGTATTGGGCATCTTTATTATTCAGCTCTGCCGCATCAATGAACCAGTTATATGCCCTGATATAATCAACAATACCGTAATAGCTGATAAGTTTAGAATAGCCGTGCCAGTCTTTGTAATGGCTATAGCCTGTAGCGTACATGCCTGCAGGACTGCCCTGCATTGCCGCTTCATAATACCAGTTTGCGGCTTCATCCAGATCTTTTTTCACGCCGTAGCCGTTGCTGTAAATATAACCAAGATGTAGCTGGGAATCTACGTCACCGCGTTTCGCGCCTTCTTTCCACCAGAAAAATGCCGTTCTTTGGTCTTGCGGAACTTCAATGCCGTGAAAAAATGTGTACCCAAGCCTGTTCATTGCTATCAAAGAGCCTTTTTCTGCCGCGTCGGTCAGTAACTTCATGGCTTTATCCGGATTTTTAGTTACGCCCTGACCAAGCTGGTATGCAACGCCTAAAGAGTGCATTGATGCAGGATGTTCTTTATCCACGCCTTTTTGAAACCATTTTGCGGCTTCGGTGTAATCCTGCTTAACGCCTATGCCGTTCTTGTAGCAATAGCCAACATTGTACATTCCCATGGGTTCGCCCGCATCGGCAGATTTTTTGTAATATTCAAAAGCTTTGGGAAGATCTTTTTTTACGCCTTTACCGCGTTCATATGCATTGCCCAGATTATTAAGTGCACCGCCATGATTTTGCGCGGCGGCTTTTTCAAACCA
The DNA here is from genome assembly GCA_964451475.1 of uncultured Rickettsiales bacterium. Classification (GTDB taxonomy): domain Bacteria; phylum Pseudomonadota; class Alphaproteobacteria; order Rickettsiales; family 21-14-0-20-44-7; genus CAYVII01. The sequence goes on along the minus strand of CAYVII010000004.1, from coordinate 25,000 downwards.
GTATACTGATTTTTTAAGGTCAACTTTTGTCCAGCGGCCATTTAAGTAATTATTGCCCAGAGTGAATTGTGCGTGGGCATAAGTTTTTGCAGATTCTTCAAGTGAGGACAGATGGTTTTCAACCGCTTTCCTGCTGATGTAATTATTATAGCCAAAGTAAACCGCCAGTGCGAGCAGGGCAATTATGGTAATTCTGGCAAAGTTGGTCTTGGGTTTTTTAGCTTCCATAACCATGATATTCTAGAAATTCTTTGTAAATTAAGGGTTAATGGTATTAGGGCAGGCAAAAAAAGGGGCTTCCGAAGAAGCCCCAAATTCTGATTTATATTACCAATTAGTAGCGGTAAGCATCCGGCTTGAACGGGCCGGTTTGCGAAACGCCGATATATTCAGCTTGTTCTTTTGTAAGTTTATCAAGCTTAACACCAAGTTTTGCAAGGTGAAGGCGTGCAACTTTCTCATCAAGCTCTTTAGGAAGAACGTAAACTTTGTTCTCATACTTGCCAGGGTTCTGCCAAAGTTCAATTTGTGCAATTGTCTGGTTAGTGAAGCTTGAAGACATTACGAAAGAAGGGTGACCGGTTGCGTTACCAAGGTTGCACAGGCGGCCTTTTGACATAATGATAAGGCGTTTGCCGTCAGGGAATGTAACTTCATCTACTTGTGGTTTAATTTCATTCCATTTGTAGTTTGCCAGATCAGCAACGCGAATTTCCGCATCGAAGTGGCCCATGTTACCCAGAATAGCGCGATCTTTCATTGTACGCATGTGTTCAAGGGTAATGATATCAATGTTACCTGTAGTAGTTACGAAGATATCGCCCAGTTTTGCAGCTTCATCCATTGTAGTAACTTCGTAGCCCTGCATTGCTGCCTGTAGTGCGCAGATAGGGTCAATCTCAGTAACAATAACGCGTGCGCCCTGACCGCGAAGTGCGTCAGCGCAGCCTTTACCTACGTCACCAAAGCCTGCAACAACCGCAACTTTGCCCGCTATCATTACGTCAGTTGCGCGTTTAAGGCCGTCAACATAGCTTTCTTTGCAGCCGTAAAGGTTATCAAATTTAGATTTTGTAACAGAGTTGTTCACGTCAATTGCAGGAACTTTAAGTTTGCCAGCTTTTGCCATTTCATGCAGACGGTGAACGCCTGTTGTTGTTTCTTCGGAAATACCTCTGATGTCTTTTAGTAGTTCAGGATATTTATTGTGGACGATAAGTGTAAGGTCACCGCCATCGTCAAGGATCATGTTTGGTGTCCAGCCGTTAGGGCCTTTGATCGTTTGTTCAATGCACCATTCATATTCTTCCTCAGTCTCACCTTTCCATGCGAAAACAGGGATACCAAGGCTTGCAGTGCCTGCAGCGGCCTGGTCTTGGGTAGAATAGATATTGCATGAAGACCAGCGAACGTCAGCCCCAAGATCAACCAGAGTTTCAATAAGAACTGAGGTCTGTATAGTCATGTGAAGGCAGCCGGCAATGCGCGCGCCTTTAAGGGGTTCTTTGCCTTTATATTCTTCACGAAGAGCCATAAGGCCCGGCATTTCAGTTTCTGCCAGAGAAATTTCTTTACGACCCCATTCAGCAAGGCCGATATCTTTAACTTTATAATCAGTGAAATTAGCTTTTAGTGCAGTAGCCGGCATGGTAAACCCTTTATTAAATTAATATTGGGCGCTCTTATACTGCTAAATGGCTGATATGGCAATGATTAATTAGGCTGCTTTTTCCTTATATTTCAATGTGGGAGTGTCTGTGACGAGGTGTAATTCTTTAGGCTGCGCCTTTGCCTAACAATGCTTCTGTTGCTTTGCTGATTGCTGAGTCAAATTCCTGTTCCAGTAATTTGAAGCGGCTATCAATGCCTTCATCACCGCAATGGAGTTTTTCCATATGCACTTTTACCCAACCAAGAAGTGTTGCTTTTGCTTTTTCATGGGCGGTTGTTGCTGCAGGTATAGGTTTTTTACGAAACTCTTCCGATGCAGTGAAAAGTTCAGGTTTTCTGGCAATAAGAATCTCAACATAGGTTTGCGTATATCTTGTTGCGTAGCCTTCAAGTGAATCGGGCGTCAGGTTTAATGCAAGGCCAAAGGCAATATCACCCGGTTCACCGGGACGTAGCTGCCAGTCGGATTCTTTTGATATGCCGCGTATTATTATTTCGGCCAGATCAAGTGGTTCTCCCTTTGGGTGAGGGGCAAATTTAAAATTAACAATTGCCTGCTGTACGGCTTCATATAAAGCTGCAGGGTCAGTTTTTGTTTTTGAAGGAGCAGGCATATATTTTATGTTTATAATTTGTTTTCTTTCTTATATGTTGTAGCGCCTTAAGCAAAAAACATCAACAATTATTAATAGAATTTAACAATGATACCTCGTTACTCACGCCCTGAGATGGCAAAAATCTGGGACCAGAACAACCGCTTCCGCATCTGGTTTGAAATTGAAGCCCACGCAACCGATGCGCTGGCGGAACTTGGCGTTGTGCCAAAAGAAGCTGCGAAAGCTATTTGGGAACGCGGTAATTTTGATGCAGCAAAAATTGACGAGATCGAGAAAGTTACAAAGCATGATGTAATTGCATTTCTTACAAACGTAGCTGAATATGTTGGTGAAGAAGCACGTTTCATGCATCAGGGCATGACATCATCTGACGTTTTGGATACTTGCCTTTCTGTGCAGCTGAAAGAATCTGCCGATCTTCTTTTGGAAGATATGGATAAGTTGCTTGCTGCCCTTAAGAAGCGTGCGCTTGAGTCTAAAGATTATCCGGCTATGGGCCGTTCACACGGTATCCATGCCGAGCCTGTTACTATGGGTTTAAAATTTGCGCGTTTTTATGCAGAGATGGAGCGCAACAAAAAACGCCTTCAGCAAGCGCGTGAAGAAATCGCAACTTGCGCAATTTCAGGCGCTGTAGGTACTTTTGCAAATATTGATCCGCGCGTTGAAGAGCATGTGGCTAAAAAACTAGGCTTACATGTTGAGCCTGTTTCTACGCAGGTTATCCCGCGTGACCGTCATGCGTTTTACTTTAGCGTGCTTGGTGTTATTGCGTCTTCTATTGAAAATATTGCGGTGGAAATACGCCATATGCAGCGTACTGAAGTTCTGGAAGCTGAGGAATTTTTCAGTAAAGGCCAGAAAGGTTCATCTGCTATGCCACATAAACGCAACCCAGTGTTATCTGAGAACCTTACAGGTCTTGCACGTTACATCCGTTCGGGCGTTACGCCTGCGCTTGAGAATGTGGCGCTGTGGCATGAGCGTGATATCTCGCATTCATCGGTAGAGCGTTTCATTGGCCCTGATATTAATGTGGCGCTGGATTTTGCGCTTATTCGTCTTGTTGGACTTGTTGAGAACCTTGTGCTTTACCCTGATAACATGCTGCGTAACCTTAACCAGATGCGTGGCCTTGTATTCTCCCAGCGTGTACTTCTTGCACTTACGCAAGCGGGCGTAAGCCGCGAGGATGCTTATGTTTACGTTCAGCGCAACGCCATGAAAGTTTGGGAGCAGAGCAAAGACTTTTTGACTGAGCTTAAGGGCGATAAAGAAGTTATAGCGCGCATTCCAGAGAAAGAGCTGGAAAAGCTGTTTGACCTTGGTTACCACACGAAGCATGTGGATACGATATTCAAACGTGTGTTTGGCAATTAATAGATAAAAGAAAAGCCGGGTAATTAACCCGGCTTTTTTATTTGTATTCTGCTTTTTATTAAACCATCAGCAAACCGCCATTTACGTGAATCGTCTGGCCGGTAACGTAAGCTGCTTCATCTGAGGCAAGATAGACTACGCTGGCTGCAATATCTTCAGCCGTGCCCATTTTGCCTGCGGGGATATTTTGTGTGATGCGGCCTTTCTGGTCCTCGTTCAGTTTATCTGTCATTGCAGTTTCAATGAAGCCGGGCGCAATGCAGTTTGCCGTGATGTTGCGGCTGCCAGCTTCCATAGCTATTGATTTTGTCATAGCAACAAGGCCGCCTTTAGATGCGCAGTAGTTAGCCTGACCGGGATTACCCATTGTGCCTACGACCGATGAAATATTGATGATGCGGCCACCGCGTTTTTTGAACATGCCTTTAATAACCGCACGTGTAAGAACGAATATTGAAGTAAGGTTCACGTTCATCACGCTTTCAAAATCTTCATCTTTCATGCGCATGAAAAGGCCGTCTTTAGTGATACCTGCGTTGTTCACAAGAATATCAATCTGGCCGCCAAGTTTTTCTTCTGCTTCTTTTGCAAGGCGTTCTACGTCTGCTTTATCAGAAAGATTTGCAGGGATGATAATGAAGCCTTCACCAAGTGCGTTTAATTTTTCCACGTTAGTGCCGCTTACTGCAACTGTTGCGCCGCGCTCTTTAAGTGCTTTTGCAATTGCGCCTCCAATACCGCCTGATGCGCCTGTTACTAGTGCTGTTTTACCTTCCAGATTAAACATTTTTTATATCCTCTATTGTTTGAATGCATTTGCCGTTCATAGTTTCAACTATGCGTTTTGTCATGCCTGTAAGAACTTTGCCGTAGCCTATCTCTACAAGATTTTCTATTCCTTGCGTGCCAAGATATTGCACAGACTCTCTCCAGCGGACGCGGCCTGTAACCTGTTTTACAAGCAGGTTGCGAATTTCATCGGGGTTTGTGGTTGCGGCTGCAGTTACGTTTGCAATTACCGGAACTTTTGGAATGTGGATTGTTACGTTTTCCAGCGCTTCGCGCATTTTATCGGCCGCAGGTTGCATAAGTTTGCAGTGGAACGGAGCAGATACCGGAAGCTCAAGCGCGCGTTTTGCGCCTTTTGCTTTTGCAAGTTCCATTGCTTTGGCCACAGTTTCTTTTGTGCCTGAAATTACTACCTGACCGTCAGTATTATCGTTCGCTGCTTCACAACCTGCTTCTTTTGCAATTGCGTCAACATCATCAAAGTTAAGGCCAATGATTGCTGCCATTGAGCCAACGCCAACCGGAACGGCTTTTTGCATTGCTTCACCGCGGATCTTTAAAAGCTTTGCAGTATCTGCAAGTGTAAGCGCGCCTGCAGCGCAAAGTGCGGAATATTCACCAAGTGAATGGCCTGCAACAAATGAGCAGTAATTTTGTATAGGATGTTCAGCCTCCAGCACTTTCCAGATAGCAATTGAAGTTGCCATGATAGCGGGCTGGGTGTTTTCAGTCAGGTTAAGGTCATCTTGCGGACCTTCGAAAATTATCTTTGAAAGAGGTTTGCCTATAGCGTCATCAACTTCAAGAAATACTTGTTTTGCTTCCTGATATGTATCAAAAAAATCAAGGCCCATGCCAACTTTCTGGCTGCCCTGACCGGGGAATATGAATGCGGTTTGTTTTGCGCTATATGTTTTTGTTTCTTCTGTCATTTCAATGCTTTGCTTATTGATTAGGAAGGGAGGAACATAAAAGCAGGGCGTTAAATGTCAAGTTAGGCTATAAATTAATTACTTTGTAAGATTTCTTTCATAATCTGGTGATAAATTGGTTTTTATGAATTCTAAAGTTACTCAAGACGATGTCAGCAAATTATATGCTGACATATTTAACCAGATGAAAGAAGCGGTTGCGGATGCTGAAAAGCTGGGCAAGGCCGCTAAGTTTGAGCTTGCCGAATGCAAACAGGGTAACAATATCAATGATATATTGATAAATCTTTGCGTGGTTGATGCCGCCAAGCGCCTTGGCGTTGCCGAAAAAGTGACGGATGATAAAGAGATAGCTGCCTTAGCAAAAGATTTTAAGCAGGGTAAAAAAGAAGATTTCCACGTAGTTACAATTCCGTGCCCTGTGCTGGTAAAAACGGGTACAGAAAAATCTGACGATAAATATGCTAATCTGGATACTGCAAATATGGTGCGTATTGCCGCCGAAGTTTACCAGATAGCAAATGCCGATAAAGGTCAGGGCAAAGCTAAGGTGCATAAACATGCGCTGAATTTTGCGCATCAGGGGCAATCGGCTTTACTTAAGCCTTAAAAATGTAGCTGTTTACTTTTTGCTGCGTTATCCTGCGGTCATAGGCATACTAATGTATATTTAATACATTCCGCTGCCTATGCCTTAGCTGCCTTGCAGAAAGCTAAACAGCTGCATTTTTAATATTTATACTAGACATATAATTTTTGAATTTGCCAAAAGCATCGGCGCGGTGGTTGCGCTGGTTCTTTTCAAGCTGGCTCATTTCGCCAAAAGTTTTATCTGAATGTACAGGTACGAATATAGGGTCATAGCCAAAGCCGGCATCACCGCGTGCGGGGAAGGTTAAGTGCCCGTCAATGCGGCCTTCAAATTCAATACTGCTGCCATCGGGTTGTGCAAGTGAAAGTACGCAAATGAAATATGCAGGCACTGCAGGGTCAAGGCCTTTTGCCTCAAGCTCAGCCTTTATTTTTGCACAGGCTTTTACAAAGTCTTTTTCAGGGCCGCCCCAGCGTGCCGAGTGGATGCCGGGTTTGCCGTCAAGCGCCGGAATGCAAAGGCCGGAGTCATCAGCCAGTGCGGGAAGTTTTGCCGCAGTCGCGCTGGCAACGGCTTTAAGCCTTGCATTTGCAACAAAGGTATCACCGGTTTCCTCAGGTTCGGGCAGGCCAAGCTCGCCTGCTGATATTACTTCATAGCCTAGCGGAGCCATTAGTTCCGCCAGTTCGCCGACCTTTCCCTTGTTGTGGGTAGCTAGTATAAGTTTGTTCATGTCCTTGTTTTTATTGCTTCTGGTGTAATTTTCAACCAGTTTTCCTTTACTTCCGTACTAAAAAAATGGTTAATACCGTTATAGATCTTTGTGAACGCCCCAAGGTATGGAAATTCTAGTCACAGCGGCAAGGCCAAATAACAGTTATGCTGATTATGCAAATAATGCTCTGCGCCATGCGTTAGGGTCTGCCAGAATTGCGCAGCTGCTTGAAAAACATAATAAAGTGATAGAGGACTCTGAGGTTCTTACATACTTATTCGGTAAACCGACAACAATACTTAGCGGTCCTTCCGAGTTTGGCGGAGCTATTAAAGGCTATGCGCTTATCGGGTATCTGGAATATCATCAGGCAAACCGTTTAAAAGAGTTGCGTGAAAGCGGCGGGCTGGAGCAGGCAAAAAAAGATTTACTGACAGCAAAGGGCTTAAGCCATAAATATATAAATGAAGTTGATGACGTTACAATTTCTTTGTGGGTGGCATACCGTGATAATGCGATGGTAGCACCGACATCGGGTAGCTTTGGTTTTACGGCATATGATACTGTAAGGAAGCTGCGTGAGCTAAGTTTAGAGATCAATGGTGAGAAGATACCTTTATTTAATGAAGGGGAAGCGGCAGCGCGTGCATGGGTCCCTGCCAAAGAGCTGGCTATAATGGCCGAGGCAAAACTTGCTGTTGTTGAAAAAATAGCAAAAGAGACAGGTTGTGATATCCATTATTGGAGAACGCGTGATACACGCGACCATTATGCTCTTTTAGATGCGCTTGTTAACGGTGATTATTTTTGCCCGACCAACCCGAAAAATATTGAAGAGATAGCTTTATTGCTTGACGAAGTGGTAAAAGGAAAATTCAAAGGACAGCCTATATTTGATGGTAAGTATGAGCAGATGCGCCTTGAGCTTGTGTATGCAATATCAACAGGTGACGTGATAACTGAGACTGCGCTGAAAAGACTGGGTGTTGAAGTAAAACATTTGGGTTTTGATACTGAACTTATTGTTAACAGGCCGTGTTCTGCAGGCCGTTACGGACTTATGCTTGCAAGGCTTGACCACTGGGAAAACCTGCTTTCTTGGGATGAAGATGCGGCTATAGAAAATGAAACATTCAACCAGCCTTCAATTGGTGCAACCCTTGCAGCTGCGGCTGAGGTTGACAGGTTGGTAATAAAAGCGCTTCGTGGTGAACTGAAGATAAATGATGAAAATAAAGCAATGCTAAAAAAGCTTTACCCTAATGTTTTTAAAAAAATAGAATCGCAGCGCTGTAATGTTAAAATGAAGCTTTATGCAACGCCAGATGGGTGTAATGTAACGTTATGCGACCAGCTGGGAATAAAAGGCGACAGGCCTGAAACAAAAGGGCTTAGCCCTGCCAACGGGCTTGGTACAATAACGCCCGGCAAAGAGGCTGCAGGTGTTCTGGCAAATTGTAAAGCCACATCACTGCAGAATAATTATTTAGTTGCAACTAAGCCGTGGATGGTAGTTTCGCAAGCGCTGATATTTTTGCATGAAGTGCAAATGGGGCACGCTGTGCCGCGTTTACCTGAAGAGGCGGGTGCCGCCAGCCTTGCCGGATATTTGCGTGAAAAATATAAAACAGGCGAAGTGAAAATTGATGATATTGCTTTTGCCTTGCGCAGTAATGGTTTTGATCTGGAGGTTTTTGAAGTGATGCTGGCAAACCAGTATGATACTCCTTCCGATGATATATGGTCGGTGCTTTATAAGCTTGAAGAAGCGCATGGTGAGGGCGAGAAGAAATTTGTATCAGAACTTCACGCAGCTTTTATAAGGCCGATTGATACGCTAATGCCGCAAATAAAACCTGTTGATGGCAAATCCAGCATTACATTTTACAGTACCGGTTATAACGGTACGCAAAATATTGCTATGGCAATGCAAACAAGCATAAGCCGTAAAGCCAGAGAAATATTGCTTGAGTCGGGTTCAGCAGTTGAAACTAGCCCTTTAAAAGGCGGTGAAGTAAGAATGAAGCCTCTGATGAGAGCCATTAACAGATTTTCAGGGGCGGCAATTTTATGATGCAGGTAAGCCAGAATGTAAATTTCCTTGAAAAGATACTAGCCACTAAAGATGGCGAGGTCGTGTTGCTGCAAACCGCTGTAGAATATTGCTACATTTTGTGCAAAAGGCCGTATTATCATATGCTTAAAAGGGATTGTGGTAAGGCGGGGCTTATACCTTCAAATTACGGGGAAGTGCTTTACCGCGGTCATGGATATCCGCCAAAGATAGTACGTGATAAGGTCAGATCAGACTATTTCTGTTGAAATTTGCAAATATTTAGCGATTTTTAACTAATTTAACCAATTCTTAACTTCTTGTAAGTACATCTTTAACTGAAAATGCTAACAAGAGCAGTTAAGTATGACACTCGGAAAACTAAAACTCAGGAAGAGATTCCTGGCATCTGCGATAATAATTACGGCCACGATAGCCTTTTTATTATTCTGGTATGCCAAAGAAGTAAAGCGCACACAGGAAGCTAAAATAGCAAGCCGTCTGGCATCAAGCTCAGACGTGGTAAGCTATTTGATATCGGACAATATCAAGCATACCGAATTCCTGATGAAGGTAATTAACAGCCAGATAAAGCGCGACCCGAAAAACCTGGAATATATTGAAGGTATCCTTAGCAAATACCGCGTTAACGACCATATTAAAAATTCAATGAGCTGGACCATGTTCACATGGGCAGACGAACGTAACTTCCAGATAGTTGACGCAGTGCTGGGAATAGTGGCCGATAAGCCTTATGACCTGAACAGCCGTGACTATATACATATTACAAAATATTACCCCGACAGAGTAATTTTAGGTAAGCCGGTTTTTGGTACCACCAGTAAAAAATGGATGATACCCGCGGGTGTAGGTGTGCAGAACGACAATGATGTTTATCTTGGCGCTATAACAACAGGATTTGATCTGAACCTGCTTGCAAGAGTTGCTAAAAGCTCGATCAAAGATGAGAATGTTCAGTTCTATATTTTTGATATACGCGGTAATCTGCTCATAGATTCATCTCGTGAACTGCAGGGTCCGGATAATGTTGCACCAAAGGAAATTGCGACCACGGTCAATAACTACATTAATTCAAAAAGCAAAGAAGAGCTTGGTAATATTGATATCATAGGCCAGGAGGAGAATTTCCTTTTACGTAAGTTTGAAGACCAGCCTTTATATATATATGTAAAATATGAGCCGGTTGTTATACGAGCTGAGTTCTGGCAGGATATTGTATCACGCCTTGTTGAACTTACAGTGCTTGGTATTGTTGGTATAATGATAGCATTATATATACGCCAGCGTGAACGCCGCCTGCGCCGTCGGGCGGAAGACTCTTACCAGCTGGCATTGAGTGCATCACGAGGTAAAAGCGAATTCCTTGCATATACAGGTCACGAACTACGCAGCCCGCTTAACGTAATTATTTTTGGCTCAGAAATGATGAAGTCAAAGATGTTTGGTGATATGCCGCCAAAATATGTGGAATATGCTGAAGATATTTACCAGAACGGTAATGATCTGCTGCATTTTATTGAAGATCTGATGGATGTTACAAAAGCAGATGAAGAGGGCAGTTTCACGCTTCACCCTGAATATGTTGATGTGTCGGAGATCATTGACCGTGTTATAAAACTTAACGTGACGCGCGCAACAAAGCATAAAGTTAAGCTTGAAAAGCTGGTGGCAAATGATCTGCCAAAGCTTTGGGCAGATAGCAGGCGCCTGCGCCAGATACTAAATAATCTTATCAGTAATGCCGTGAAATATTCTCCTGAGAATACTAAAGTGCGCATAGTTGTACATTCTATTGACGGTATTATGCAGATAGTTGTTGAAGATGAAGGTTTTGGTATGAATAATGAACAGATACATACAGCGCTTAGCCGTTACGGTACTGTACAAAATGCCAATACGGGCAAAGTTGAATCAATCGGTCTTGGCCTGCCGCTGGTAAAACAGCTTGTAGATGCGCATAAGGGTAAATTTGATATTGTTTCCGAGCCTGCGAAGGGAACTACGGTTACTCTTACTTTTAAACTTACGGAGCAGCGCCTGTGATAAATGATTTAAAAAAGCGCGTGATGGTGGTTGAAGATGACCCTGCAGACCATAGTATGCTACGCGATTTCCTGGCAGCCAAAGGCTATGATGTAATTTCCGTGCATGATGCAAGTACTGTATACGACAGTATAAAAGAAACTCAGCCAGACCTTATATTTGCGGCACTTATGCTCAATGATTTTATACGCGGGGAGGAAGTGGTGGAGAAGTTAAAGGCAGAGCCTGAATTCCATACGCCAATAGTGGGAATGTCGGCTCAGGTGAACACAGATGCAGAGTATTTTTACTCAATTTGCGATTACCAGCTTGCAAAGCCCATAACTATAAGTAACATCAGCAATATAACCTCAAAAGTATTTGGCTAATGTCTGATAACGATAAACTTTCCGAGCGTATTAAAAAAGCAAAGCTCATAAGACGTGATGCGCCCGAAAATATAGAGCAGGGCATTGATCCGGAAACCGCGAAGGAAATGTCAGTGGGTATGCGCCTTGGCATTGAACTTCTGGCAGGTATTGCCACGGGGGCCTTCATTGGCTATTTCTTTGACTATATATTCAATACCATCCCATTGTTTTTAGTTATTTTTATTCTTTTGGGCGCAGCTGCCGGATTTTGGACGGTTTATAAGCTTGCAATTACCGATAAAGCTGATAAATAGTTCGCGGAATTTTTAATTTTGCGAGCATAATAATGTCAGAAAAACACAGCCCGTTAGACCAGTTCAAAATTGAACCTATGATACCTATGAACGTAGGTGGCTATGATGTAAGCTTTTCAAACTCATCACTTTTCATGTTCATCGCAATAGCATCTATTACGCTATTCCTTGTTCTTGGCATGAAAAAGCGCGCTATGGTTCCGGGTCGCTGGCAGTCACTGGCAGAGCTTTCTTACGAATTCGTTGCCGGTATGCTTAAAGAAAATGTTGGCGCTGAAGGCCGCAAATTCTTCCCGTTCATCTTCTCTCTGTTCATGTTCATACTGTTTTGTAACCTGCTGGGCATGCTTCCGTTCACATTTACAGTAACCAGCCATATCGCGGTAACTTTTGCGCTGGCTTTGCTTGTGTTCCTGACTGTTATAGTAGTAGGTATCGTAAAACACGGTACTCATTTCCTGCATCTTTTCATCCCTTCAGGTATCCCTGGTTGGCTGATGCCTATAATATTCGTGATCGAGATCGTATCGTTCCTTGCGCGTCCGGTTTCTTTATCACTGCGACTTGCTGTTTCTATGATGGCTGGCCACGTTCTTCTTAAAGTACTGGCTAGTTTCGTTATTGGTCTTGGTACATTCTCAATTGCATATGGTGGCTTTTTAGGGGTAATCCCGCTTCTATTCATATCCGGTCTGATCGGGCTGGAAATATTTGTTGCATTCCTGCAGGCATTTATTTTTGCTCTACTGACAACAATTTACTTGAATGATGCCATAAACTTGCATTAAAAGAACGCAATAACAAACAAAAACTAACTACAACTAACTAAACGAAGGAAAAAACTATGGAACTAGAAGTTATAAAATACATCGGCGCGGGTCTTATGTCATTTGGTATGCTTGGCGCTGCTATTGGTATTGGTCTTATTTTCGGTAACGCATCTGCAGGCGTTGCGCGTAACCCATCTGCGCAAAAACAGATTTTCGGTACTGCCATCATTGGTGCGGTATTCGCCGAGCTTATGGGCCTTTTCGCGCTTGTAGGTATGCTAATCATGCTTTTCGTGTAATTTAAAAGGAAAGCAAGCAAATGCCACAACTGGATTTTGCAACATTTACCGGGCAGATATTTTGGCTGGCGATATCATTCGTAGTTCTTTACGCGTTGGTATCACGCCTGATTCTGCCCTCTATTGCTGACGTGGTAGAAGTACGCGCAAAGCATATAGCTGATGACCTGGATAAGGCTGAAAGCCTTAATAACCAGGCAGAAGATGCTGAAGCTAAAGCGCAAAAAATATTGGCCGAGTCTTCTAACAAGGCTCGTGGGCTTATTGCTGAATCCAGCAGCAAGGCCAAAGCCAAAGTTGAAGCTAAACGCGCAGAGCTTGCAAACAAGCTTGAGCAAAAAATCAAATCTGCAGAATCTGAGATCGCGAAGATCGAAAAAGAATCTGCCGATGTAGTAGAAAAAATATCTGCTGACCTTGCAAAGCAGATATCTGATAAAATTATTAAAGCCGCATAGGTAACAAAATGGAATGGATAACTCACCAGCTACAAGATGAACACACATGGGTTGCAGTTGGTTTCTTCATATTCCTTGCTGCTGCCGCTAAATGGGTTTTTCCTGCGCTTGGCAAAAATCTTGATGACCGCGCCGTTAAAATTAAAGCAGAGATCGAAGAAGCTCAGCGACTTAAAGAAGAGGCGCAAACTCTTTTTGCCGAAGCTCAGCGTAAACTTCAGGAAGCTGACCGCGGTGCACACGAAATTCTTGAGCGTGCACGTTTTGAAAGCAAGCAAATTGCCGATGAAGCTGAAAAAGAAATCGAACGTGAAATGGACCGTAAAGTTAAACTCGCCGAAGAAAAGATCGCAAGAGCTGAAGCAAGCGCGGTTGAAACAGTTCGTACACGTGCAATTGAAGCAGGCGTTAACGCTGCAAAGCAAATTATCACTTCTGAGCTATCTGGCGCTAAAGCAAAAGCTTTTACTCAGAAATCAGCTGAGTTGATCTCTAAAAAAATCGCATAAATGAAATATCTTTTGTTGCTGCTTATGCTGCTTCCCGTTAATGCCGGAGCAGGGGCATGGCTACAGAAAGAAGGTGATTTCCAGATAATACAGACAACGGGTTTTTACAGCGCCTCAAAGTCATTTAATGATGAAGGCAGTAAAGACCGCAGGGCCTACATACAGCAAAGTTGAGCTTTCACCATACTCGGAATACGGGCTGGATGAAGACCTGACAATTGGCGGAAGTTTTGTCTATAAGCAGACCTGGAATAACCCTGACGGACAGAGAAGATATAGTTTTGACGATCTTAGCGTTTTTGCCCGCGCATATTTATATGATGATGTTATTGAAGGTAACAGCTTTGTAGTATCTGTGCAGCCGGGGCTTTATTTGCCTATTAAGGCGCAGGGCGAAATAAACTCACAATCAGGCCTTAGCCCAAGCATGAAGCTGAACATAGGTTATGGAGCAGATGATTATTATGCTGATTTTGCGCTTGGTTACGAGTACTGGCGTGGCGAGGACTCTGACCGAGTTACCACACAAACGACTTTTGGCTATGAGCTTAGTGATGATTTTACGTATATGGCGCAGATTTTTACAAATAATATAACCAGCAATAATTACAGCCATAGCGGGAATTATGACCTTATGAAAGTACAGTCATCAGTACTTTGGCATGCGAATGATAAATTTATCCACCAGCTAGGGTTGAATTACGACCTTTATGGTAAAAATACAGGTGCCGGCTATGGATTTTTATATTCCCTCTGGTACAAATTCTAGTGAATGAAGAAACTAGGTGAAATACTTACCGAGAAAGGCCTTATAACCAATGAGCAGCTTGAAAAAGCGCTTGAGGTACAGTCACGCGATAAAGGCTTGATCGGCAAGATAATGGTGACGGAAAATTATATCCGCCTGCAAAGCCTGCAGCAGGTATTGGCTGAAAAATATAATCTTGAATTTGTTGACCTGAACCAAACCGAGCCTGATTTTAAACTTTTTAAACCTGAACGGCGCGAAGAATATTTTGAGCTGGAGCTGCTGCCGCTTAAGCGTGAGAATAGTATAATAACCCTTGCAGTGACTGATATAAACGACAAGGTAAAATCTTGGAGCTCCCGCAATTATATGGGGTTTGAAGTGCGCTACGTTATCACTTCCCCGTTTGACATTTTATGGACGCTGCAAAAATATTTTGCCGAGAAAGATGACGAAACGGCGCGTATGGCATTGTTTAAAAAGACCCCGCATTTTTCTGCAAGAAAACTACTTGGTAAACGTGGGGTGACAGCTCTTTTGGCTATTTTATTCATACTGGAAATGGTGTTTGTTTTTTCGCCAGAAACAAGTGTTGCATATTTTGGTGTGCTGATGAACGTCCTTTGTTTTTTGACCATAAGCTACAAAAGCGCTGTGTTCATGATAGGTTCCGGCATGGGGCGCAAGAAGTATGATACTGCGCTTGATTACTTTCCTATGTACACAATATTAGTGCCGCTTTACCGCGAAGAAAAAAGTATAAAACGCCTTATAGGAGCATTGGAAAGAATAGATTATCCTCGTTCGCGTCTTGATATTAAACTGGTTGTGGAGAATGACGATAATATAACTATTGCTGCAATTAAGAAGAATGCTCCGCCGCAATATATGGAAATAATCCGCGTGCCGTTCTCATTGCCGCGTACCAAGCCCAAGGCCTGTAATTATGCGCTTAATTATGCGCGAGGTGAATATATAACGATATATGACGCTGAAGATGCACCGGACCCGCAGCAGCTGAAAAGGGCGCTGGAGGCATTTATATCTAACGGCCGTGAAATGGCGTGTGTGCAGGCACGCTTGAATTACTATAATGCCAACCATAATTATTTAACACGCTGGTTTGCGCTTGAATATGCAACCTGGTTTGAGGTTGTCATGCGCGGGCTTGAGGGAATAAAATCGCCAATACCGCTAGGTGGAACAAGTAATCATATACGTACCGATGTACTAAAAGAGATCGGCGGGTGGGATGCGTTTAATGTTACTGAAGATGCTGATCTTGGAATGCGTCTTGCCCAGCACGGATACCATTCAACCACAATAGATTCTATTACAATGGAAGAAGCTCCAACGGGTATTTACCCGTGGATAAAACAGCGTACTCGCTGGCTTAAAGGTTTTATGCAAACTTACTTTGTGCATATGCGTAATACTAAAACACTTACAGAAAAAACCGGCTGGCAGGGGTTTGCAACTTTACAGTTCTTTGTTGGTATACCTTTCCTTATTTACCTGCTTGTACCTGTCTGGACGGTGCTTGCTATATTTATTGAAGCGCCAAGCTATTTGGCCATGTTTGCCTTTTTTAACCTTTTCTATGGCATTATTGCGCATGTGGCTATGGCAATTGTAGCAGAGAGCAGGCTGACAAATTATAACGGCGAGAAAATATTTAAGTTCTTCCCGTATTTTTCAATTTGCACTATGCCGCTATACGTCTTCCTGCATGTAATTGCTGCTTACCGTGCGCTGTACCAGCTTCTGGTAAAACCTCAATATTGGGACAAGACAGAGCATGGCGCAGCAAGCTAACATTGTATGGTTAAGGCGAGATTTGCAAATAGCTGACAATGCAGCTCTTGCACGTGCACTTAGAAACGGTGGAAAAGTTCAACCCGTGTTTGTTTTTGATACTGATATCTTAGCGCGTTTTGATAATAAAAAAGACCGCCGTATATCATTTATTGCCAATGCAATTGCAAAGTTGAGTGTTGATTTTAAAGAGCGTGGCGGCGAGCTTCTGGTTTTTCACGGCAGTGCAAGGAATATAATTCCACGGATCGGCGGTAATATTTTTGCCGGCGAGGATTATGAGCCGGCGGCAAGAGCGCGGGACAAGGAAGTAGGGCAAAAGGTAAACCTTACGCTGGTAAAAGAGCATCTTGTGAAAGCACCTAATGAAGTTTTAAAATCAGACGGGATGCCTTTTAAAGTATTTACCCCTTATTCAAAGGCATGGAAGATGGCTCTGAAAGAAGAGGATGTTGCTATACATAATATCGGCGATGCAGGTGCGTATGCAAATATTGAAGTGCCGCATGATATAAAAAGAATTGATGCATCGGATGCTAAAAAAATATGTGCGCAGATCGGCTATGAATATATTGAAGACGATATCTGGAAAGTAGAAGATGCGGGAAAAGTACTGGATAAATTTGCAAAGAGTAAGCTGCATTCATATTCTAAAACGCGTGATTTTCCTGCAATTCGCGGTACTTCACAAATATCGCCTTATTTGCGCTTCGGGCTGATCACAATAAGGCAGGCATATAAGGCAGGGCACACTGATCCAACATGGCTGAATGAGCTAATATGGCGGGAATTTTATGCCATGATATTATTTCATTTCCCTGAAAGCGCAGAGTACGAGTTCACGCATAAATATCGTGGGTTGAAATGGCGCCATGATAAAGCTGATTTTAAAAAATGGTGTGAGGGTAAAACCGGCTTCCCGATTGTGGATGCGGGCATGCGCCAGCTGCTTGAAACAGGGTGGATGCATAACCGTGTACGCATGATCGTTGCCAGCTTTTTAACTAAAGACCTGCTTATTGACTGGCGCTGGGGTGAAGAACATTTTGCGCAGTATCTAATGGATTACGAGCAGGCAAGCAATGTTGGCGGATGGCAGTGGGCATCCAGCACTGGTACAGATGCCGCACCTTACTTTCGTGTATTTAACCCGCTATTGCAAAGTAAGAAATTTGATGCTGATGGCGAGTATATAAAAAAATATATACCAGAGCTCAAGTCTGCTGAAATAGCGGATGTGCATGAGCCTAGCCCAATCACGCGCCCTGAAAATTACCCGGGTCAAATGGTTGATCATTCATCGGCAAAGTCTAAAGTATTGAGTCTATTCAAAGGCTTGTGAATTTGCAGGTTGTCATAAAACTTTCGTAGAATTATTATTGACCAGTGGTTACTAAGTGTGTTATAGGTAATTAATAACCGCTGGTCAATAATAGGAGATTTATGATTAAAGAGTTTAAGAAAATTACAGCATGTGCAGTTATTATGAGTTTGCTTACCGCATGTGCCAGCACTTCTGTAAATGGTGCAAGCTTCCAAAATTACAAAAATGGTGATGAGGTTGCAGCCAAAGAAGTTGCAGAGACAATGGAATTCAATTTTGCGTTCAACGATAGCGGGCAGGAGTACCAGATATATTATTTGACGGTAAGTGATAGCAGAGAACAAAGGATGCTGGTTTATGTTGACGGGCGGCTTACTTATGTAAACGAATATTATGGCTATTATGACAGGCAAAAAGCAGAATTTCCGGCGCTAGACTTCAGCCATTACAGAGCTGAGAACTGGATGCCGATGGAAAATGGTTTTGCCGAAGTGATAGAGGGATTCAAAGGTAATAATATATTATCCGAGCCGGAAATAGGTGAGTACCATGAACATAATCCTGAGCTATTGCCGGCTTCTTTGGCTATAATTGCGCTTTCTCCTGTCTTAGTACCCATAGGTGCAGCTACTTTAGTTTTAATATCACCTTTGCTTCCTTTTGCTGCTGCGCAAGAAAGCGCAAAATCAGGAAAGGAAAGCGATTTGATAAAGCTTGCGTTAGGCACTGAGGTAACAGAGGTAAATAAGGTAATGGGAAAATGCAGCAGTAGGCTTGTAAGTAAGCGCTCAAATTACCATATATGCAAGTATACTGTATCAGTACTTGAGACTGAAACAGTTGGTTATGCAGGGTTTAAAGATAACAGGCTGGTTTGGAAAAAGCTTGGTTCAGCAAATAATGGTTTTATAAGTGAATATATATCTAATACTATAAGCGCTAACCAACAGTCAGACGCTTATTATATAACTAATGATTAAAATCTATGGCAAGATTACATAAAGTTGAAGATCCGGCAACGCATATAAGGAACGCGGCTATTGAGCTAATAGCCAAGCACGGCATTGATAAATTCAGCGCGCGTATATTAGCAAAGAGGGTCAAATATTCGCATGGAACGATCTTTAAATATTTCAAGAATATTGATGAGCTAATGATCCGCATCAATACGGAAACAATTGTAAAGCTCCGTGATAATTTAAACGAAATAAAAAATGATGAAATTGCGGGTTTAAATAAACTTATTTATGCCGCGCAAAGATATTTGGGATTTGTGGAAGAAAACTCGCATTTATGGGGCTGTGTGATGGATGCCAGCCTTAAAGGTAATAAAGAAGTAAAACGTTCGTATGATGCTGAGCTGGACAAGTTAATGGCTGTTGTTGCAGAAATGGTAAAGCCTTATCTAAGAAAAAATCAGGATATTGAAGTAAT
The DNA here is from genome assembly GCA_964451475.1 of uncultured Rickettsiales bacterium. Classification (GTDB taxonomy): domain Bacteria; phylum Pseudomonadota; class Alphaproteobacteria; order Rickettsiales; family 21-14-0-20-44-7; genus CAYVII01. The sequence goes on along the minus strand of CAYVII010000004.1, from coordinate 6,166 downwards.
GACAAACTTGCTATGGGCGGGTTTGCAGGGTATTTATCAGATATCAAGGAGAGAAGGCGGGGCTTCTCCTGTCGCTAAGCAGAAAAAGCTGGCGGAAAACCTAGTGAAAGAATTATTCGGATAAGATTTGAAATTATTACTGCAAGCAAGTGAGAAGCTTAAACATGCTGGTATTGATACGCCTGAGCTTGACGCGCGCGTGCTGCTGGAATTTGTGACCGGAAAAAACCGCACGTTTTTTATTACTTATCCTGAATATGAGATCAATGATAAGCAGCGCAGGTCATTTGACGAATTGATCGGGCGCCGTATTAACCGTGAGCCTGTTTCCCATATAGTTGGAAAGAAGGAGTTTTACGGGCGTGAATTTACAGTTAGTAGTGATGTTTTAACCCCAAGACCGGAAACCGAGCTGATAATTGATGCGGCAAAGCAATACTTCCAGCCCACTGAAAAACTTAAGATTTTGGAATTGGGAGTTGGTAGCGGATGCATAATAACCACCCTTATGCTTGAATTTACGGGAAGTAGCGGTGTGGGTGTTGATATATCTAATAATGCGCTTGCAATAGCACGCCAAAATGCGTATAAACTGGGAGTACAAGGAATTGAGTTTTATTGTTCTGATTGGACAGAAAATGTTGAAGCTCAAAGATTTGACCTTGTAGTTTCAAATCCTCCATATATCAGGTCTGAAGATAGCAAAACGCTTGAGGCAGAACTTGGGTTTGAGCCGGAAATTGCCCTTTATGCGGGTAGCAGCGGCTTAGATGCCTATAGAAAGATAGCAGAAGGTTTGAGGGATTTCAGCTTCCGATACGCCATATTTGAAATAGGGCTTGGGCAGGAAGAAGAGGTTAGTACAATTTTTAATAAGAATGGTTTTGAGCTTTTAGAAGCGAAAAAAGATCTGGCAGGAATTATCCGCACATTGATATTCAGGCCAAAAATATAACAGGAGTAATCACTAAATGATGCACGGGCACAATAAAAACCGCAATAACAACAATCGCAGGTTCCAGAAAAATAATAACTTCAAAAAGCGCCGTTTTGGTTCAGGCGGACATTTTGAAGATGAGCAAATAACGCCGCAACAGCGCCGCAATTTTGAAAACAAGCGTGACCAGCATCTTCAGAAAGCTAAAGAATATCTGGCAGCAGGTGAGCGCGTTGAGGCGGAAAACCACTTCCAGCATGCAGACCACTTCCACCGTATGGCGAGCATTGGTCTTGATAAGCTTCAGCAGCAACAGCAATTACAACAACAACAGCAGCAGCAAAATTACTCTCAGCCTGAACAGGAAGGTGCAGAGAATTTTACTGAAGCAGCTCCGCAGGAAGAAGCTGCATATGCAGATGCGCCGGAGATACCTGTTGATATGATGGGTAGCTTCCCTTCTGAGAACAAGCAACAGGAGCGTAGTGAACGTAATGAAAGAGGCGGCCGTAATAACAATCGCCGCTTTAATAACCGTGACAACCGTGAGCGTGGTCCGCGTCCGCTGCAAAATGCTGAAGGCCAGGCACAGCCGGCAGAAGATAAAAATAATCTGGCTGCTTTGCCGTTCATGCAGACACCGATAAAAGAAAGCTAGAAAAGTAAAACCCCGCATTTAGCGGGGTTTTTTTATTTGGATTTTGTTTTTAGAATTTCAATATTACGCTGCCCCAGCTGAAGCCGCCGCCGAGTGCGGTAAGTACTGCCACATCATCTTTTTTAATGCGTGACCAGTTCTCGGCCAGTGCAAGAGGGATGGATGCTGCCGATGTATTGGCATGCTTATCAACGCTAACAAAAACTTTATCCTGCGCTATGCCAATGCGCTCAGAGATGGCACTCATGATGCGCAGGTTTGCCTGATGCGGTATAAGCCAGTTTATATCTTCAAGTTTGTAAGATGAGCTGTTTACCACTTCCAGTATTGAATTAGACATTTTCTCAACTGCGTGTTTGAAAACTTCCTTGCCGTGCATTTTAAGAGTATCTGCACGGTTAGCGTAAAGTTCTTTCTGGTAGGTGCCGTCAGAATGTAATGCGCTTGAAATTATGCCTGGCTCATCACTTTTTGTAAGAACAACCGCGCCTGCGCCATCACCAAACAGTACGCATGTATTGCGGTCTTTCCAATCAACAATGTGACTCATTGTTTCTGCGCCAATTACCAGAACGTTCTTTGCCTGACCGGCTTTGATGAAATTATTTGCGGTGACAAGTGCGTAAACAAATCCGCTGCATACTGCCTGAATATCGAACGAGAAGGCATTTTGTATTCCAAGTTTGTGCTGAACCGTAACTGCCGTTGCGGGGAAGATCGCATCAGGAGTAGTGGTTGCAACGATAATTAAATCAACACTTTCAAGCCCTGCGTTCTTGAGAGCGATTTTTGCTGCGGCAGTTGCAAGGTCAGATGTAAATTCACCTTCAGCCGCAACATAACGCTGCTTAATGCCTGTGCGTGACTGTATCCACTCGTCAGAAGTTTCCAGCTCTTTAGGTAATGCATCATTGCTGACGCAATTTTTTGGTAGGTAAGAGCCAACGGAAACTATGCGGGAAAATGTCATGAAAATTTTGTTATTTTATCTTCGCGCATATTGCCCCGCTAAGAACATAAGGTCAAATAATTCTTTGTTTTGCTGCGCCAAAAATGATTACAGCTCCCTTTTTAGGGGGAGCTGTAAAAGCGTTACTTGGTTAAGCAACGCCGTAGTATCACTCAGAGACCGCCATCAAGGGTTCTTTGAACCCCGACGCAGCCCCCAATCGCCAAAAGGCACAAGGCCGTGATGGCGATGATATACAGGACTCTTTTTTTCATGGTTATTAGTAACCGAAAAGACTTACATTATAACTTGCTAATATTGCACTCGTATTTCAAATATCTGGGACTTGCTAAGCTGTTGTATTTTCTGGGCTGCTTTGCGCATCTTCTTGTTCCACGAAGCGGATTTCTTCAACAATGCGCTGGTTGATTTTGCCTTTTATAAGGTCGGCCGCAACGTCAATTGCGTGGCTGAAGCCAACATCATCCATGCTGCCATGGCTTTTTACCACAATGCCGTTAAGGCCAAGGAACATTGCCCCGTTATGTGCGCGCGGGTCAATTTTTTTGAAGATGGATTTAAGCGCAGGTTTTGCCATCATTGCGCCCACTTTGGCGAAGATAGATGAGGTTAAACCCATTTTGATATATTCAGCGCTTAGTTTCGCAACGCCTTCAGCCATTTTAAGGGCAATGTTACCTGTAAAGCCGTCAGTTACTATTACGTCGGCCGTACCTGCGGGAATATCATTCCCTTCAACGAAGCCTAAATATTTAATTGGCAGTTTTGTAAGCGTTAGCATTTCAGATGCTGCGCGTACGCTGTCTACACCTTTGCCGGCTTCAGAGCCAATATTAAGCAAGCCGATAGTTGGTTGTTTAACGCCAAGCACGGCACGAGCAAAGGCTTCACCCATAATTGCGAACTGGAACAGGTTGTCTGCACCGCATTCTGAGTTCGCGCCCAGATCCAGCATTACAGACTGGCCTTTTTTAGTGGGGAATAATGAGCATATGGCAGGGCGGTCAATGCCTGGAAGGGTGCGGAGCGTAAGTTTGCTCATGGCCATAAGTGCGCCTGTGTTACCGCCAGAAACGGCAGCATCTGCATGACCTTCTTTCACCGCATTGATAGCAAGCTGCATAGAGCTATCTTTGCCCTGACGAAGGGCAACAGACGGTTTTTCATGCATAGAAATAGCGTTTTCCGTATGGAAAACTTCCGAAACAGCTTCAAGCTGGGGGTGCTTTTTTAAAAGCGGCTCTATCTGGTCTTTATGACCATAGATAAGAAATTTGATGCCCGGATGATGAATAAGCGAAAGATGCGCACCTCTGATAACAGATTTGGGAGCATGATCGCCACCCATAGCATCTAGCGCTATTCTCATAGAAAACTATGCAGTTGTAGCAGGTTTTTCAAATATATTGCGGCCTTTGTAGAAGCCGTCAGCCGTAATGTGGTGAGATAGCTTTTGTTCACCGGTTGTAGCGTCTTCTGCCACGTTTACAGGAACTTTAGCATAAGCCATGTTAGCTGATTTGCGCATGCCAACGCGTGATTTTGATTTCTTTCTTTTAGGTACTGCCATAACGCCTCTAGTGTGTTTTTAAATTTGAGGGCGGTTTTTAGCAGTTTATAGGCGAGTTGTCAATGGAGCTATTTAAGATTTATGCTTTGAATTTTCTTTGATAAAACAATTTGTTAGTTAGTGATTGTGCTTCTGCCATTATCCGGCTTGCCCCTGAGGCTTATATCATGCACAGGGTTAAGCCTCCTTTCGGGGGGGTAGTTGTCCGTTTTCAAGGCCAAGGCTTTTTCTTAATTCATCTACAGCTAAGTCAAGATCTTTCTTATCGGCATTTGTTTTTGGGACAGGGCTTTGGCCTTTAGCGTTAAGAACCGCAAATTCATTTGCCACAGGTGTTCGTTCTATTGTTACAGACTGGGTAAGAGAAGGTTTTTTTCATCATCAATAAGTGCTGCGCATATATTGGCCGGGGAGTGAAGTGGGTCGATCTTTCCTGCAAGAGTACGGGAATGTTTTTCTGCATGTGTCATATCAAGGTAAAGAACCTGTCCGGGCGGCGGCTGGTTGGAAGGGGATCTGTCTTTATCGGGAATTCCCTCGCTGCCAGAAATTGCAGTTTTTTTATTTTCAAATCTTTGCTTTCCCGCTGCAGAAGATTTTACATCGTCACCTTCAAAGGCCTTGAGGTAAGATACTTTTGAAAATTCTACTTCACCATCTTTGTCATATTTTACTGAACAAACTGAAACGGTGTTTTTTGCCTATGCTTCCAACGCATTTTTTACGTCAAGTTCAGTTGTATCTGGGAACTGCCTTTTAATTTCACGTTGCGTTTCACTCAAGTTGCCTTTGCCGGAGAATGCCTGCATCAATTCTTTTTGTGCCAGCGAGCCTCCTACAGGTTCAATATACGTAACATTTGAAAATTAAATTAATATTGCAGTTGTACTATTTATAAGGTCTGAGCTGACTAATAGATTGTTATTTAAGATAAAAAGTCTATCGATTGACTGTTGAAATAATTCCTGATAGCCAGTTAGCCGCAGTAAGGTGGGGCGGTTAGCTCAGTTGGTTAGAGTACTACGTTGACATCGTAGGGGTCGGAAGTTCGAGTCTTCTACCGCCCACCATTTATTACCCTGTATTGCAGGAATATCAGTTAGCTAGCCGTAACTGGCGCTGTGTGCGGGGCTCGTGGCAGTGTTTTTCCTGCTATTAACATTCCGACCTCATTTCTTAATAAGAAACGTCTACATAACTAGCGTTTGCATCAGTTGCCGTTTTGCGCCGACCTGTTTGCGTTGTTAATGCTATATTTGAGCTAACAAAGCTATCAGTGGCGTAGGTTGCAAATGAACCATTTGAGGATCACGTGAAAAATTCAATCAAGATTAATTTTAAAAACCGAATCCACCCGCCGCCATTGCAAGTGAAGCTTTGGCTTTACGTTCTTCGTTACGCTCGTTTTCAAGCTCGCGCAATATGCTGTATGCTTCGGTAATGCCTGCTTCAAGAACTTCAC
>CAYVII010000004.1:0-559 GCA_964451475.1 uncultured Rickettsiales bacterium | reverse complement strand
GGGCAATAACTGCGCTTTATCAAATTCGTATGCTTCAACTATTCTTTTTCCAGTTGAACCTATCTTTCCAACGCTCAAAATTTGAAACTCCGCCTCGGCAAAATCTTCGGTACTGGCGATGTGATGATGCATGATTGAAAATGCAAAGTTACGGCCAAGTTCACTAAGGCCACTTTTTCTAGGGTCAATAAAACAAATTACGGGCTTTCCATCACGAACAAAGTAAAAATTATGCCAGAACCGGGCTTTTGCATTGAAGCCGATAAGGTAAGGAAGAAATTCATATTCAGCTGCGGGGAAGTTATTTTTTTCTGCATATTCAAATAGAGCCTGTGCAGTGTCTAAATTCGCCGTAACCTCACCTTTGCGAGCAGTGCATTTTTTAATGATACCTGCATTTATTTCATCAAGGCTGCTGCGTGGCAACTCTAGCAAGCTTGCTAATACTGCTTTTAGTAGTTCCGCGCCTGTTTTTGAGGGAATAGCTTTATATCCGACTGAAAAAGATTTTTCTCCCTGCTTTTATAATTTCTTAGGTAGTAGTGCAATTAAGCTAATA
>CAYVII010000003.1:0-27280 GCA_964451475.1 uncultured Rickettsiales bacterium | reverse complement strand
CCCATATTATACTGCATATCTGGCGCTTTGTTCTTACCCATTCATCAACAAGCGGCTTCAGGATAACACGCGTTGGTGACTGGTCAGACATTGTTAAAGACAGCACGGCTTTTGAAACACTTAAACTATTTGATTCTATTCCTAAACAAAGCATTGAAGAGGCTCTGGAACGGATGGTAAAGCCGAGTTCGTACGGGCTTATGGTCAAAGAGCGCAGGGAACAGCAGCATATAAGTAGAAGTGAATTCGTAAAGCGCATGGGCGGTAGTTTTACACTGGAAGACCTTTGGAAGCTTGAAAACGAACAGGCGTTTGAAACACCAGCCGTTGCAGATGTAACTTCGATTATCAAAGCACTGAACGCGCAAGATACTGTTTTTGCCTTACGCTTGCACGAAGAATGTAAGGCATGGCGCCAGAATTATAACGAAGTATTATCTTGTATATCCCCTACCCTGAAACAATATGAAGAACCGCTTGTTGATGAATGGGTAAGAACAAAGCGCCAGATATGCAGTATAATATGGGGCGCAAATTTTATCCGCGGGTGCCAGCTTGAATTTATTGAACTTGGCCGTGAAAAACCCGGCTTCCCTGAACGCAATCTTTTTTCTATCCTTGTTAGCCCTACTTCTACTGAAACATTATGTGTAAACGCCAATTCAGCCAGAAAGATATTAAGACTGGAGTCAATTGTAGATACAGCGCAAGAGATCAACCGGTGCGTTGACGCTGAAAAACTTCTGCAGTTACTAAAAAGATCGCACGAGATATATCTATCATTAACGCATAATAAGGCAGAAGCTCCTGCCAAGCCTGATGCACCGCAAGAAAAAAGAGCACCTGATACGCTAGAAGAACTTATAACCAAATGGGTTGCAAAGAAACAGGAAGTATGGAAAGTTTTGTGGTCTACCCGAAATCCACCCAAGAATATAGATTACGAATTAAGGCAGCATGGCATGCATAACCAGTGGTTTTCCCAGACCCTTGGCGCACTGATCAGCCCTACAGTAAAATCTGTAAGCTCTCTTCCGAAAGATGAAGGCAGCCAAAAACTGCAAACCCTTAAAACCGCTGTACGCAGAATGCTGCCTGAGATTGACCATGATAAATTTGAGCAGCTTCTGGACGATTCCGTTATACTAGGCTATAGCGCCAAAGGGATGGCCGCTGCCAAAAAACAGAAAGAAAAAGATTTAATAACGGCCTAAAACAAAGCCGTCGGCGACTTTATGAAAGTTTTGTTACAAAGTACTTGCACTTACCTTGTTTCAAGATAAATTAACATGTTAGATAACGAATTTTATTAGAGGGTAACTATGGGAGCAGGCACAGTAAATAAAGTGATTTTAGTTGGTAATCTTGGTCGCGACCCCGAGATTCGCACAACTCAGGACGGACGTGAAATAGCGAACCTTACAATAGCTACATCCGAACACTGGACAGACCGCAATAGCGGTGAGCGCCGTGAAAAAACCGAATGGCATAAAGTTGTTATCTTTAACCCCAACCTTGTGACGCTTACAAAAAAATACATCCACAAAGGCTCTAAAGTTTTTGTTGAAGGCCAGCTGCAGACACGCAAATGGCAAGACCAGTCTGGCGCAGAGCGTTATACTACCGAAGTTGTTATTCAGGGTTATAACGGCACGCTTACATTCCTTGATAAACCGGCAGGCGGCGCAGGCAATGACTTTAACGCATCTTCAGGTGCCCACCATGATAATGGCGGCGGCAGCCAAGCAAGTTCAGGCACGCGTGACCAGTTCAACGCGGCTGAGCTGGACGACGAGATACCTTTTTAATAGCTGATGGCAAAAGATAAAACCACACGTAAGTATTTTTTCCTGCTGATAGCCACAATAGTGGTTTTCTCAATAGGCTTTCTGGTAACCGATAAATCTAATGCCGATATATATGAGGCAGAAGCCCCTGTACAGGAAGTGATAGCAGAAGTCCCTGCTGTTGATATCTGCCAGCAATCTGTAACCAACATCAAAACCATTATAAACAGCCCAAGCCAGTGCAGCTCAGATGCCGATTGCGTATTTATGCCAATTGCCTGCTCAATAGGCTGCCCTTCGGTGAACCAATCAGACGCAGAAAAAATAAGGTCTGAGCTTGCAAAACGCGGCAACTGCATGTGCACAATGGAAGCTTGCATGGAAGCTGCCGCAGCATGCGTTGAAGGTATTTGCAAAACCGTTCCGCTTACACAGTAAAAGCACTTCAAAAACAGTGCATTTTTTGCTATTATTTTTTGTCATTTATCCTTGCTATCATGCTCATAATTCTTTAAAAAGAATCATTAGAAAGGAACCTTAAAAAATGACTGAAAATAACACCGCTGAAATTCTACCGATATCAATCGAAAAAGAGATGAAATCATCGTACCTAGACTATGCGATGAGTGTAATTGTAAGCCGCGCAATACCTGATGTCCGCGATGGTTTGAAGCCGGTTCAGCGCCGTATTTTGTTTGCCATGCATGAAGCCGGCATCGTTCATAATAAACCTTACAAAAAATCAGCCCGTATCGTCGGTGACGTAATGGGTAAATACCACCCGCACGGTGACAGCGCAATTTATGATACGTTGGTTCGTATGGCGCAGCCGTTCTCTATGCGTGAAATGCTTATTGACGGTCAGGGTAACTTCGGTTCAATGGACGGTGATAACCCTGCAGCGATGCGTTATACTGAATCGCGCCTTTCTAAGATCGCGCACAACCTTCTTAATGACCTTGATAAAGACACGGTTGATTTCCGCCCGAACTATGACGGCCAGGAGCAAGAACCTTCGGTTCTTCCGGCTGAGTTCCCTAACCTGCTTGTGAACGGCTCCGGCGGTATTGCGGTTGGTATGGCAACAAATATTCCTCCGCACAATCTTGGTGAAGTGATCGATGCGTCTTGCGCATATATTGATAATAATTACATCACAGTTGATGAGATGCTGCAATTTGTTCCGGGCCCTGACTTCCCTACGGGCGGCATCATATTAGGCCGTATGGGCAGCCGCTCCGCGCTTGCAACCGGCCGTGGTTCAGTAATTATGCGTGCCTCTGCCGAGTTTGAAAAAATGCCGTCAGGCCGCGAAGGCATTATATTTACTTCAATGCCATACCAGACAAATAAAGTGCGTATTCAGGAACGCATCGGCGAATTAGTACGCGATAAAGTCATTGAAGGTATTGCCGAGATGCGCGACGAATCTAACAAAGACGGTGTTCGTCTTGTTATTGAAGTTAAGAAAGACGGCAACGCTGACATTATTCTTAACCAACTTTATAAACACACACCTTTGCAAACAAGCTTTGGCGTAAACATGCTGGCACTTGACTCCGGCCGTCCGCGCCAGATGAACGTGCGTGATATTGTTGAATGCTTCATCCGCTTCCGCGAAGAAGTTATTACACGCCGCACAAACTACCTTCTTGGTAAAGCGCGTGACCGCGCGCATATCTTGGTTGGTCTTGCTATGGCAGTTGCAAATATTGATGATGTTATCAAGATCATCCGCGGCGCTAAAGACCCTAACGAAGCACGTGAGCAATTACTTGCGCGCGATTGGAATGCGGCAGATGTTGAAGCGCTTATCAAACTGGTTGATGAAGCCGGTAACGTCATTGAAAACGGCCGCTGCAAATTCACTGACGCGCAGGCCCGTGCAATTCTTGATATGAAACTTGCCCGCCTGACCGGCCTTGAGCGTGAAAAGATCAATGGGGAAATGTCTGAACTTGCTACTGAGATTGGTGATTACCTTGAAACGCTTGGTGACCGCGCAAAACTTCTTGGCATTCTTAAAACAGAGCTTCTTGCCATCAAGGAACAATTCGCAACTCCACGCCAGACTATAATTGAAGACTCTGAGTTTGAGCAGGATATTGAAGACCTTATCGCACGTGAGGACATGGTAGTTTCTGTAACCCAGCGCGGTTACATCAAACGCGTACCGCTTGCTACTTACCGTGCGCAAAAGCGCGGTGGTAAAGGCCGTGCCGGCGTTGCTCTTCGTGATGATGAAGACGTTACACGCAAAGTATTCGTATCAAATACGCATACCCCTGTACTCTTCTTCTCATCGGCGGGTAAGGTTTACAAATCTAAAGTTTACCAGCTTCCGATCGGCACTCCTACCTCAACAGGTAAAGCGCTTATTAATATTTTCCCGCTACAGCAGGATGAGACCATTACCAACGTAATGGCAATGCCTGAAGATGAGTCTAAGTGGGACGAAATGAACATTGTGTTCGCTACCACTACAGGCAACATACGCCGTAACGATCTTTCGGATTTCAAAGATGTGCGAGCGAACGGCAAAATAGCCATTAAGCTTGAAGAAGCAGGCGAAAAACTGGTTGGCGTACGTACTTGCAACGCTACAGACCACATCCTTCTGGCAAGCCGTGAAGGTAATGCGGTCCGTTTCCCTGCAGATACAGTCCGTCTATTCAAATCCCGTTCATCAACAGGCGTTCGTGGTATGAAACTAAAGGAGGAGAATGATTATGTAGTTTCAATCTCTATCCTGAAAGGCGGCAAAGAAGATTCGGACACCAAAGACAAGTTCCTAAGCATTCCGGTTGAGACACGTCAGGCAATAGCAAAAGATGCAAGCGCTGCCGATGCGGTTCAATCCGACCTGCCGAAAGAGAAGATCATCAGCATGGCGCAGGATGAAGAATTCATCCTTACTGTTACCGAAAACGGTTACGGCAAGCGTTCCTCTTCATATGAATACCGCGTTACAAACCGTGGCGGTTCGGGCATTACAAACATTGTAACGTCAGAACGTAATGGCCGCGTTGTCGGTTCATTCCCGATCGAGGAAAAAGACGAGCTGATACTTGCAACTGATAAAGGCAAGCTGATACGCACTAAGATTATTGATGTACGTATTGCAGGCCGAGCTACTCAGGGTGTAACAATCCTGAAAACGGCTGATAACGAACATGTTGTTACAGCTACGCGTATTCAGGGACTTGAAGGTGAGGAAGCTCCGGAAGGCGAAGAAGCAGTTGAAGGCGGCACAGAAGACAGCGCTACTGAAGCATAAAACTTTGCCATAACGGCAATTCATAAAAAGGTATTTTATGGCAGAAGCGCCAGTTGAATGCGAAACAAGATATCTTGTTTCACCAAAGGAAGCTAGAAGCGCATTGCAGTTTGCAATAGGCAAGCCCATTCAGATTATTGCAGCTTACGTCCCTGCATCATTTGCCAATATAAAACTAGTGTGTGGGCCTGAAAGAATAGCCCAAATAATCATTGGTAACTTATCCGCCATAGAACCAATCACGGTTAATGTACCTGAGGAAAGCCAGGAGACATTTCATACATTATATGACCACCAGATGGTTGAGCCGTCAGGCTATTTACGTCATGCCAATTTTATACATATACGCAGCAAGCTTGAAGATACGGGCAGGTGCGCGATGACTATCAAGTCCAAACTTTCTGATCCTGAAATGACAAAGTTTGTTGAGCGTATTCCTCAGGAAAGACGCAAGCGTTTTAAAGATGAGGTAAAAGCAAAACTTGAATATGAGCTGCCCGTGCCGGAATCAGTACACCGGCATTTTATGACTTGGGGAACATGGCTGGAAAAAACCAAATACAGAATGTCTAAAGCTGGTGAGTGGACACTTCATGTTATGCATAGGAACAGCAAAAATGTACTCATGGGTGATATTGGCATATTTGAATACGAATCAGCCGAAAATTTTGGCATGCCTGAACAAATACCTCCATTTGTAGCCCGCACAAAACCTTTGACCAGAATGAGCAGCCGCAAGCTTGCAGGCATGGATGACAATAGTTTTAGTGATAAATACCTGCGCTCTATATAATCAACATTATCAGATCAGGCATTAGGCCCGTTCCTGCCGTTGCCATGAACCTGCGTATGTTGCGCAAGAGGCGCTGTAAGCTGCCCCTGCTCAATTTCTATTGAAGCTAGCCTGTAATTCATGCCCAGCATTTCATAAACTTTATTTGTGAAAGGGTAGATAACTTCTTCAGCCTTATCTTTGGTCATGCCTGCTTTTTGAAGTTTTTCACTAAAATCAAAACCAAACCTGAATATACTTCCGTGAAACTCTTCTTCACTAATGGCCTTATTATTAAACTGTCTTATCAGGCTACCTATTTTTGCATAATGTTCATCAACGCAGTTCTTCTGTTGCGGAGTAAAATTAAAAGAAAAATTCCCTTGATCAATTAAGCTTTCCGCCATTTTCTGCTGCGCTTCATCGGGAGAAAAATTATATTCCTCTACAAGATAATCCATCCCATGGCAAAGCACTGCCGTGTAATCTTTCAGTTCTTTATGCGGCCTGCTCTTAATTTCCCGCAGATTTTCCCTGATATCCTGAATAAAGTCAGGTTTATCTTTTTCAAATAATTCTGACTTTGGCGGCATATCCCAAGATTAACAAATAGCTTCTAATAAACAATTAATTAACCATACCAGCAAGGCTTTATTAGCAAAAGCTTAACCGTGTTCCGTTAGAATAAAAGCAACAGAGCAGGTAGCTATGGTCAAAATTCTTATAGTTGAAGACAGCCAGCCGATAATAGATACTTTTATATCTATTCTTACGCCCGCGCCTTTACAAGAAAAAGAGATAGAAGCACGTCTTAATGCTAATGAAGATCTTTTATTCAATAATCTACCTCATCCCCCTGTCCGTTCATTTGCCAGCAGGGTAACGACAAAAGACCCTATAAACGATGAAGTGACTTTGAAAGTTGCCACCAACCTGCAGGATGCGAAAGTTTTATTCACCTCTTTCCAACCTGATATTGTTATTACAGACCATCAGTTCCCATCTTTTGCCGGCGGCAGCATTGAAGATAACGGCTTTAAAATGATATCTTTTGTTAAAAACAGTATGCAGAAAGATACTCAGGTAGTCTGGAATTCCAGTATAGACAGAAGTATGGTTCCTTATGCCCTGCAAAAAGGGGCTGACCATGCCTTTAGTAAATTTGATCTTTCAAAAGCGCAGCTTACAAGCCTTATAGATGGCATTAAAGCAGATCTCAGATCACGCTCTTAATATTAAAAATCACTCTGATAGCCATTAATTTTACCTTTTGCTTTAATTGACCGTTAACGCTTTTCCTATAGGTTAAAACCATGGAAAATGCGCCTGATAATCTTTGGCTTCCTTACTTTCAGCATAAAAACGGCTCACCGCCCTTGAAGGTAAAGGACGCTTATGACTGCCGACTTGTACTTGAAGACGGCACGGTGCTTATTGACGGAATTTCCAACTGGTGGACGGCGTGCCACGGCCATAAACATTCCCATTTAGTGAAAGCCGTACAGGCTCAGGCAAAAAAACTTCCGCATATAATGATGGCTGGCTTGCAGCATGAAGGTGCAGTTACGCTTGCAGCGCGCCTTGCGAAGCTTACCAACCTTCCTAAGGTGTTCTTCTCAGACTCAGGTTCAACTGCCGTTGAAGTGGCGCTTAAAATGGCAGTGCAATACTGGCGCAACGTGAACAAGAAAAGCAAGAAGCAGAAGTTCCTGTATTTTTCTAATTCATATCATGGCGATACTATGGGAGCTATGAGCGTTTCCGACAGTAGCATCATGCATGCGGCATATGCAGGGCATACTCCCATGCAGTACATGATAGACCTGCCGACGGATGAACTAAGCTTTGCAGATTTTGATAAGCTTCTGACAGAATCGGAAAGCCAGCTGGCAGGCGTTATAATTGAGCCTTTGGTACAAATGGCGGGCGGTTTTAAATTCCATACGCCCGATGTTCTGGCAGAGATTTACCGCATCACAAAAAAACATGATCTGCTTTTCATTGCCGATGAAATTGCAACCGGCTTTGGCCGCACGGGTTATATGTTCGCATGTGAGGAAGCTGGCATTACGCCGGATATCATGTGCCTTGGCAAAGCGCTTACGGGCGGCATGATGACACTGGCAGCAACCTGCTCGTCACAGCATATATTTGATAGCTTCCTTTCCGAAAGTTATGAAACCGCTTTTATGCACGGCCCAACTTATATGGGTAACCCTATTGCGGTTGCAAGTGCCAATGCCAGCCTTGATCTGTTTGAAAAAGAGCCGCGCATCAAGCAAATACAGCAAATTGAAGACTGGCTGAACGAATATTTAGCGCCATGCCGCAAGCTTAAGCTGGTAAAAGATGTGCGCGTAAAAGGCGCTATCGGCGTTATCCAGCTTGATATAAAGGCAAATCTTGAAGAAGAGGATATTCCGCTGTTCGTAATGCTACGCAGAAAGTTCCTTGAGGAAGGCGTTCACATCCGCCCGTTTGGCGATGTGATATACCTTGCCCCGCCGTTCATCATTACTGAAAATGAACTGAAAGCACTTTGCAGTGCTATCCAAAAGATCTTATCTTCAATTTAGCTTATAAGATCAGTGCACACTTTTGGTAACGCCAGTAGCTGCTGCTAATATATTAGCCGCCACGTCTTTTTTTGCCCTGTGGGATAACTGCTCAGCCAGTTCGTTATATGCATGAGATACCTCTGCCATATAACGCATAGCGTTCTCATCGGTCTTAGGCAGTTTTGCATAGCGGTGTGCGATATGCTCAATAGTCTGGTCATAAGCCATAATTGCACATTCCTGTGACCACTGGATCTTCATGCCGTTTACGCTCTTAACGCCATTTTCTACTTTGATAGCGATAGTCTGATAGTTTTTAGATGCCATATTCTCCCCCGAGTTTGTTAACAGACTTTAACAAAATAAGGTTAACAACTTATTAAGCCGTCAAAGAAGCTATAAAACTCACAAAGTTATTTCCCCTTTATAATTTATATTTATTACCCTATATTTCCCGCCACAAAGGAACTTAAAATCATGTCAAAATCTATCCAGAAAATTTCAACAACTCCCTTCCCTAATTCCCGTAAAGTTTACATTGACGGCGTTGCCATGAGAGAGATCCAGCTTTCCGAGAATGCGAAAGAGCCTAACTTTGTTGTTTACGACCCGTCTGGTCCTTACACTGACACTAATGTTCAGGTAGATATTTACAAAGGCCTGAAAGAAGTTCGTGCCCAGTGGATTGAAAGCCGCGGCGATACTGAAAGCTATAAAGGCCGTGATATTAAGCCAGAAGATAACGGTAATGTTGCCAACCCCGTTCAGGAATTTGACCGCGCAGGCCGCAACGTGCGCCGTGCGAAAGCCGGCGGCAATGTTACGCAAATGCATTATGCCCGCAAAGGCATCATCACGCCTGAGATGGAATATATTGCTACGCGTGAAAATATTGGCCGTAAAGAAGCCGCGCAGCAACCTGCCCGCTTTAAAGGCATGACATTTGGCGCTAAGTTCCCTGATATCATAACCCCTGAATTCGTACGTTCTGAAGTTGCGGCAGGCCGCGCTATCATTCCTGCCAATATCAACCATACTGAAATTGAGCCAATGATAATTGGCCGTAACTTCAGCGTTAAAATAAACGCCAATATCGGCAACTCTGCAATTACAAGCGGCGTTGAGGAAGAAGTTGAGAAAATGGTTTGGGCTACCCGCTGGGGCGCTGACACTATTATGGACTTGTCTACCGGCAAGAACATCCACAATATCCGTGAATGGATTATCCGCAATTCACCTGTTCCGGTTGGTACAGTTCCTATTTACCAAGCGCTGGAAAAAGTTGGCGGTATTGCCGAAGACCTTACTTGGGAAATTTACCGCGATACTCTTATTGAGCAAGCTGAGCAAGGCGTTGACTACTTTACCATCCACGCGGGTGTGCGCCTGCCTTTCGTGCCGCTAACTGCAAACCGTGTTACGGGAATAGTTTCACGCGGTGGTTCTATCCATGCAAAATGGTGTTTGGCGCACCACAAAGAAAATTTCACCTACACGCATTTTGAAGAGATATGCGAGATAATGAAAGCATATGACGTTTCATTCAGCTTAGGTGACGGCCTTCGCCCGGGTTCAATTGCCGATGCAAATGACGAAGCGCAGTTTGCCGAACTAAAAACTTTAGGCGAGCTTACAAAAATTGCGTGGGAGCATGATTGCCAGGTGATGATTGAAGGCCCCGGTCACGTGCCTATGCATCTTATTAAAGAGAATATGGATAAGCAGCTGGCTGAGTGCTACGAAGCGCCATTCTACACGCTTGGGCCACTTACAACTGATATCGCCCCGGGTTATGACCATATCACTTCAGCTATCGGCGCGGCGCAAATTGGCTGGTACGGCACTGCTATGCTTTGCTACGTTACGCCAAAAGAGCATTTAGGCTTGCCTGATAAAGAAGATGTACGCGTTGGTGTTGTTACGTACAAACTTGCTGCGCATGCGGCAGACCTTGCAAAAGGCTGGCCTACTGCGAAGCTACGTGATGATGCACTTAGCCGCGCGCGTTTTGAGTTCCGCTGGAACGACCAGTTCAACCTTAGCCTTGACCCTGAGAAAGCAAAAGAGTTCCATGATGAAACTCTGCCTGCCGAAGGTGCAAAGCTTGCCCATTTCTGCTCTATGTGCGGCCCTAAGTTCTGCTCTATGAAAATTTCGCAGGAAGTGCGCGACTTTGCCAATAAGGAGAAAGAGGCAGCAGAAGCAGCTAAGGGCATGGAAGATATGTCAGCCAAATTCAAGAAAGAAGGCGCTGAGATATATAAGAAAGTTGGTTAAGCCACTGCTAAATCTATCTTTTCTGGAAGACTTTCCCAGATAGCTTGGATGTGCTTAGCTTCAATTACTATATCCTGCTCAGATAGCTCTTGCGCTTTATTAGCTGAAAATGCCTTGGCTCTTCTGACATCAAGAACTAAAAGCTCCTCACCTTCTTGTAATAGAACATTTTTCTTAATAATGTTAAGGACTACATCAGCCTGTTTTTTAGAAAGCTTATCTTCACGTAAATATAGCTTTATAAAATAGGTTTTATCCTTAATTTTTAACCCTATTTCTGGCTTGCATGAAATTTCAACTTCGCCGTAAACAGGCTTAGGATTTTTCTTTGGCTCAACCCATTGCGCCTTTTTTCTACCCAGCCATTTGAAGAGACCAAGAACATTTTGATTATAACTATTCTCTTTAAGCTCACTAACTGTTGCTGGTAAGTTCCCTAATTCTTCTTTTGGCATCGCTCCCTTTAAATAGCTCTCGATGGACTCTCTGAGTAATTTATAATGGTCTTTACTCGGGTGGTAATCATCACCGTACTTCAATTGTTTAATCTTGGTCTTTTTTTGATCCGTTGGCTTAAAGTAAATTTCTGCGAAGTCAAAAGCTCTTATCTTTATTGGTTTCATTCTTTTCTTTGTTGGTTAACACAGATGAAATAATTTCTAAAAACAGCATTTCAAGACCTTAAAGAAAAATTTTTAATAAATCCCCTCATCGGGAATATTTATTACATTGCCGCAGGCTTTGCAGTGGCTGGCGTCGCGGTCGTGCAGATATAGTCCGCATTTCTTGCATTCGTGGCGCACTTTGTGGGCGCGGAACATGGTTTGTATTAGGCGCACGAATAATGAGACGCCGAATATCATTATTACTACCGCAAGGAATTTGCCTAAGCTGCCCTGCATTGTTACATCGCCAAATCCTGTTGTGGTAAGCGTTGCCACGGTGAAGTAAAGCGCATCAAGGTAATTATTTATTCTTTCATTTACACCAACCTGCGTTTCAAAAACTATGGCGGTCATAACAAATATAAAAATGAAAAGGTTCGTGCTGCTTTTTATTACGTCCTCATATTCAGTAAAAAGCGGGATATCTTTTTTCACGCGCTTCATCAAATACGGCGAACGCAAAATTATATAAACTCGCGTAACTCGCAGGAATGCCAGCATTTCCCCCTCGAACGGCAGGAATAAAGATATAACCACCGCAAGGTCAATTAGCGTGAACGGGTGCAGCATATATTTTACGGGGTCTTTGTTTATGTAAAGGCGCGCCATTACATCTGCCAGTATTATACTGCCTAAAACCACATCGAGCTTACCCACAAACGCGTTGCCGTAAAAGAATGAGGTTGCCACAAGGTAAACCACTACCAGCAGGTCAAACATCAGCAGGCCATAGGTGAACCACATTGTGTCACGGTTATCCGGCTCGTATAAATCTATAAGTTTTGCCTTCAGTGTTTTTGGGGCGTTTTTACGTTTTGCCATAAACTACCATTTTGAATAAGGCTTACTTGCAAGGTTTGAATTGTAATAGCGTGCGTCACCGGTGACCTCTTTGCCCAGCCATTCAGGTTTTGCAAAGACCTGCTCTTCATTTTCCAGCTCTATCTCAGCCATTATAAGGCCTTTATTATCACCGTGGAAAACATCAACCTCCCATGTCATGCCTTCATGGACAATTATGTAGCGCGTTTTTTCAATAAGCGCTTCGCACAGCTTTAGCATATCATTGGCATCGGCCACTGGAACTTCGTATTCAAACTCTGCCCTGCTTGCGCCTGTGTTTTTACCCTTTACGGTTATAAACGCTTTAGCGCCTGCCACTCTTACGCGCACCGTGCGGGCGGCGTCTGTGTTCAAATATCCCTGTTTATATTCGCTGCCGTTCTGTTTGCTGAACGTGTCTGACTTAACTAAAAACTTGCGCTCTATTTCTGTGCCCATAAATTAATGATTAGTCGCCTTTATGAAATCATCAATATCTTTTGCAACGGGCGCCCTATCCCGCCTGATTTGACTTAGTGCCGCGACAATTCCAACGTGATCTATATTTTCATATGTTTTAGTGGAAACCCTGCCCCCGCTTCCATTTACAGCGCTTACCAGAACTTCCGCATGATGGCTGTCAACACGGTCATCTTTATCCCCCCTTAGCAGAAGCATAGGCGGGGTGTTTTTACTTACATAAGTAGGTACGCATATGGCGCCGTAATCTTTCGGGTTATCGAATATCGGGTCAAATTCTTCTTTATATTCTTCCGTAAAACGCAGTTCATAAGGGCCGGCAAGACCTATGAATGAATTTATCCACTTATAATTCCCGCCTTCTTTTTTTAGGTATTTTTCATCTGTTGCCAGCATTGCACCAATATATGCACCTGCAGAATGGCCAACTATGTTTATATTTTTACTGTCACCGTTATAACGCCAGATATTCTCACGCACCCATGCAACTGCTTTTGCACCGTCCTCAATAAACATGGGGAATTTGCCTTGAGGGTATTTCACATAATCTGCAACCACTACTACATAGCCGCGTTCGGTAAAGGCATCGGCGGCAAAGCGGTAATCATTCTTGCTACCATATTGCCAGCGGCCACCATAGAAAAATACTATCACGGGGTTCTTTGCATTGTCGTTAAACGGCTTATAAACATCAAGTTTTTGCCACTCTTCCTTGCCGTACTTAACATCATAGACCCCTACCTGATCACTGAATAATGAAGGGAAGTTAGCCCCTACTACCTTTATACGGGTGCAGGCACTGACCGTAAGAGCCGCTAATATCAACAAAATAACTAGGCGTTTCATGCTTATATACTATATAAGGGCTGCAAATAAAAAAGCTATATGCCAGAACGTTTACTTATAGGCCTAGAAGAGGCCAGCCTTACCTTTGGCGGAAAACCGATATTTGAAGGGATCGACCTTTATATCAATGAGGGTGACAAGATATGCCTTGTTGGTAAGAACGGCAGCGGCAAAACCACGTTAATGCGCATGATAACGGGCGATCTGGAGTTGGATGCAGGCAAGCGTTTTCTATACCCAGGCACTACAATAGGCTATCTTGCGCAGCAAGTAGATTTTGACCCTGCGGGCATTGTTTATGATTTCGTTTTGCAGGGCCTGAAAAAAGACGAGCATTTTGAAGAGAAGAAGCATTTAGCCGATATTATAATTTCTCCGCTTGGGCTTGAGCCTAAAATGCTCATGGGGCATTTATCGGGCGGCCAGTTACGCCGTGCGGCCTTAGCGCGTGCTCTTGTTGAAGCGCCAGACGTGCTTATGCTTGACGAGCCTACAAACCATATGGACTTAGAGGCCATCAAATGGCTTGAGGGTTACTTATCTGCCTATAAAGGCGCATTGATCGTTGTTAGCCATGATAGAACCTTCCTTAAAAACATATCCCGTAAAGTATTCTGGATAGACCGGGGTATTATACGCACTTCACCGGGCGGTTACGGCGAGTTTGAAGAATGGGCCGATAAAATTCTGGAACAGGAAGCACGCGCATTACAAAACCTGAACAAGAAGCTTGAGCGTGAAGTAGACTGGACGCAAGGCGGTGTCACAGGCCGCCGCAAACGCAACGTGCGCCGTATGAATGAGCTGCACCGTTTGCGTGAGAAAATTGCCAAGGACAAAGAAGCTTATAAAAAAGCCACCAACAAAATTGACGTTGACCCGCTTACGCCGCTTGCGGGCTCTAAGCGTATCGCCGAGTTCAAGAACGTAAACAAAACATTCACGCGTGATAATAAAAAGATCAAGATACTTGATGATTTTAACTATACGCTTATCCGCGGTGACAGGGTCGGCATATTAGGCAAGAACGGCAGCGGCAAATCTACCTTTTTAAAACTTCTTATTGCCGAGCTTGAGCAGGATAGCGGCTACATAAAGCGGGCTAAGAATGTTATGGTTTCTTACTTTGATCAGAACCGCGCAGACCTTGACCCTGAGACAACACTTTGGGATACTCTTTGCCCTACGGGCGGTGATTATGTTGTGCTTGGCGAAGGCGAGAAAGCAAAGCATGTGCATGTTTGCGGTTACCTGAAAAAATTCATGTTTGATCCTAAAGCGGCAAAACACAAAGTTGGCACGCTTTCGGGCGGGCAGCAGAACCGCTTATTGCTTGCAAAGATACTTAGCCAGCCGGGCAACTTGCTTATTCTGGATGAGCCTACCAATGACCTTGATATGGATACGCTTGATATGCTGCAGGATATAATTGCAGATTACGCAGGAACTTTAGTTATTGTTAGCCACGACCGCGACTTTTTTAGACCGCACCGTGACCGAAGTGCTTGCGTTTGAAGGTGATGCAGTTGTTACCAATTATATGGGCGGCTATTCCGATTATATTGAGCAGACCAAACCAAAAGTTGCGGTTAAGGCAGTTGAGGCAAAAAAAGAAGAACCTAAAAAGCAATCAACCAAGCTTTCGTACAAATTCAAGTTTGAGCTTGAGCAGCTGCCTGCAAAAATTGAAAAGCTGGAAACAGAAATTTCTGAGCTGAACGCCCTGCTTGCCGACCCTGACCTTTATAGCACCGACCCCGATAAGTTTGACGCATCAATGAAGCGTTACGCAAAAGCAAAGCATGAGCTTGAGCAGGCGGAAACGCGCTGGCTTGAACTTGAAGAAATGAAGCAGGCGGCTGAAGGCTAGTTTAGCGTTCAACAAAATTCAAAATTGCGCTCCTGCATAATGCACGCTCTTTAGCGGCAATGATATCTACCTCATCTTGCGAATGAACTAGAGGCTGCTTTGCCATGCTGGCAGAAAGATTTGCCAGATTAACAAGCGTTGCGTAGCGGCGCACATCATTTATTGAAGGGTGCATCTGCGCCAGATCAGGCAACAGGTTTGCAGAGAACGGGTCAGGATATCCGCGCGGAACGAACGGCAGGTCATTTTCCCTGAAATAATCTGCAACTTCCTGCGCTGCGCTAAAAAGAAAAAATGATATCACCCTTTGCCCAAACATAGACTCATCATCTTTTTTACCGGCATTTACCATGCGGCTAAATTCCGGGTCATTATAATAATTAGATACAGAACCGTGCTTGCTTCTTACCAGCCTTGCCATTTCTTCAGGGGAAATTCTTTTGTACTGGTAAACTTTCTCAGTCCTTACATCGTTAAGCCAGGTTATGCCGCCATCCAGCTCAGTATAAGTTTCAATTGTTATAACAGGCAGCTGTGCATCTTTTTCACCTGAATTAGGTATAAGCTCGTACGGATGATAGCCTTCCGTAGGATTTGTATTGAACAACGTCTTTTCTTTGGCGCACAGGTCAACCATGCCATCTTTTTTTATAAATAATGTGGGGTTATAAACATGCACCCTTCTGGCAAGTACATGCCTTGTGCCTTTATTCCCCTCATTATCATATATAGTTTGTTCGGTTGTTTTCCTGCTGAAAAAAACCTGCGGCTTGTTCGCATCCTCAGGTGCTATACAAAATGCACTTTTTACCAACGGCAATGTGGCATTATTCCGCGCGAAAACAATAGAGGCCAGCATTACCTCTTCCGACGTAGAATTTTGCGTTGTAAAGCGCAAGCTAGACATTAAAACATCCTGTTTATAGTAAAATCCGCCTAAGCAGCAGCTACTTCTGCCACAGGAACAGCTTTTGCCACTTCACCCGCAGTTAATGATGCCGCAGCATAAGTTGCTTCTGTCGGAACGCCCTGTACGCGTGCAAGCATAACATTCCTTAAGCGTTGGCCTAGAGTTGCATCCTGCTCTGCTTCAGCAAGCCTTTTAAGTTCATCAGATGCAGATTTGAATATCACATCTCCTACAGGGCACATACCAAGGCCGCCACCGAACATGAATACTCTTGAATATTGTGCCACATATTCTTTATCTTCAACACGCCATTCCTGTGTGCGGTCAATTTCCTGCTGTTTACCCGTAACCAGCTCTTTAATAAGCCTTGCCGCATATTTACCTGCAATTTCAACTACCTTGCGGTGCTCTGCATTGCCAATATGGTCAATGTCAATTTTCTGCGCCCTATGGTCTACACCTGCCATTAGTGCCATTGCAGGGCCGCGCATCATATCTTCGGCGCGTACTTTACCGTCTTTGATGTAAAACACTTCATCAAACACAGGTGCTCCCACACGTACCCTTACAGCTTCAAGGAATGCAGCATCTTCAGCATCCAGCGTTAAAGCTATTTTGCTGGCATGGCCGTCTGCCACGCTCTGTGTTGTGCCATCATGGTGGCAGTACTGAACATCATGGCCAAGGCCTGTGCCAAAACCAAAATAATGCACCGGATGGCCGAAACATAACTGAGATGAAAGAGTATGCTGCGTGCCGTCCTCACCAAAGCTGTTCGTATCAAACCTTGCGCCTTTCTTTCTCATATAAGCAAGTATGTTTGAAAGCATCGCCTTTGCATCGTTACCATCAGCCAGATCTGCGGTTTGCAGGCCGGCTTTATTTTTACCTTCGTTATATGTTTTTTTCAGGTTTTTCCCGTCAAAGCTATCACCGTCTTTGCTTAGCTGCGGTGCAGTACCCTTCTTGACAAGACCGTCCAAACCTGTACGGCCTACCTCGCCAATACCAATAGCTTCAACATTTAAGCCCCATATATCTGCCAGGTTTTTTATTCTCTGGAATATATCTTCCATTTGTTTTACGTGGTTTGAAAAACCAAGTTCCGTGCGCGGCTGAATTTTTATAACAATTCCGGTCTCTATTTCTACAGGATGAGATCTTATAGAACCATCGGTGATAGGATAAAACCTTACGCGGATGTTAGTACCGCCAATATCAATACCGGCCGCAACAGGTATAGGCTTACCCATATCAACACCTTGTGCAGCAGCTATCTGCGCTAAATAAAGAAGGTCATCTATTTTCTGGAAGCCGCTTACCTGGTTATTATCAAACCTGAACTGATCGGTCAGAATATCTTTTTCCCATGTAAGTTTTGCAGCTTCAAGTTCTGCATCAATTCTAAGTAGTTCTAATGCATCATTCGCATCGGTTATTATCTGGTTGCAACCAAGATATTTATCTTGAGCTCTTTTGATCAACGCTTCATTAGTATCAGACATTTATAACCCCTTGTTATGTTAAGAGGTAAATTTATAAATACTTATTTATTATCTGGCAAATATTATTTAAGAACGTTAGGAAGTTCAAAGTCCCCGTCTTTGGTCTGGTAATTTTCCAGTATAGCCACAATAGTACGTCCAATGGCAAGGCCAGAGCCGTTTAGCGTGTGCAGAAACTCGGTTTTTCCGTCCTTTTTATAGCGTGCTTTCATGCGGCGCGCCTGGAAGCTTTGGCAGTTGGAAACGCTTGAGATCTCGCGGTAGGCATTTTGGGCAGGCAGCCATACTTCAAGATCATATGTCTTGCTAGATGCAAAGCCGGTATCACCGCTGCAAAGCTGCACAACACGGTAAGGCAGTTCCAGAGCCTGCAATATACCTTCAGCCTGTGCCAGCATCAGCTGATGCTCTGCCTCAGAATCCTCAGGCTTACAAATCGTTACCATTTCCACTTTTGAAAATTCGTGCACGCGTATCATACCACGAGTATCTTTACCAGCGCTGCCGGCTTCCGAGCGGTAGCACTGGGTGTGGGCAGTCAGGCGGAGAGGCAGTTCTTTTTCATCCACTATGCGGTCATTTACCATATTGGTAAGCGGAACTTCCGAAGTAGGAATAAGGTAATGGTTACTATCTACCTTGAACAGGTCGGCCTCAAATTTTGGCAGGTTACCTGTACCGTACAATGCGTTTGCATAAACCAGATGCGGTACGCGCATTTCTACAAAGCCCTTTGCCGTGTGGGCGTTTATCATGAAATCAGCAAGTTTGCGTTCAAGCTGTGCCAGTTTGCCTTTTAGTGAATAGAACCTTGCGCCTGAAAGCTTTGCCGTCTGGTCAAAATCAAGCAATCCCAGTTTCTCGCCAATTTCGTAATGTGCCTTTGGTGCAAAATCAAACTGCTTGGGACTGCCCCATGTTTTTACTACAACATTCTGGCTTTCATCTTTTCCTAACGGGACAGTATCCTGCAACATATTAGGTATTGTTGCCAGTAGCTGATCTGTTTCATCCGTAGCATTTTCCAGCTCGGCCATTTTAGCTTTAATTTCTTCCGCCTCTTTAAGCAGGTCAGATGCATCACCTCCCTGTCCCTTGACTTTACCAATCTCTTTGGCAATAGAATTGCGGCGCGCCTGCATATCTTGCATTTGCGTTGCTTTTTCGCGTTTCTTCGCGTCCAGCGCCAGAATTTCGGCAGACATTGGTGCAATATTGCGCTTTGCTAACTTAGCATCAAATTCGGCAGGGTTTTCGCGGATGTATTTTATATCATGCATGGCTATTTCTTATTATAAACCGCGCTATTTTCAAGGATATTATTGAATTATCCCTATTGGCGCAGCGTGCCAGCTGGCTTTTGTGCCTTTTGCGGCGGCCTTTTTATCGGCATATACGTAATATTTATTCAGCAGGCTATCACGCCAGTAAGCCAGCGTGCCAAAGCCAATAAGCGGACTGAATGGGTTCACGCGGCTTGAGCAGTATATTTCAAGCCTAGTAACCTTGCCGTTTGAAGCCCCGCGGCGGTGGAAGCCGTGTGTATTGCCAATTACCAGCGTATTCTTTTTTACCGCAAATTCCTTTACCTCGCCCAAACCCATTTGCTTCAAATCTTCTTCCGATGCACGGAAAGAGCCTTTTTCGGAATATCCGTCATGCAGTTTTGCAGCCTCAAGGCTTTTATTATACTCCCACTTAAGGCGCTTTAGCGTAAGGCGGTTTGAGCCTGTTACGTAATTGAACGGGCCTTTTTCAAGCGGCACATCCTCAAGGAAGAACCATGCTTTCATGGTCGGGTGGAAGGTATCGGAATGGAAGAATTTTTGCGGGTCGGCGCTGCCGGTTGCGTGGCCATTACGTATTTGCTGTATATACATCATTGGGCGTTCCAGCCTGCCGGATGCAAATGCCATCAGGTTGGCAAATCTTTTATTCATTGCCAGGTCTTTTATTGCAGGGTGCGCCTTTAGCTGTTTAGCGTCTAAAAATACCCTCCATGTAACAGTATCACCCTGCACGCACTGGCGGGCAAAGGCCTTGGTTTCCTTTACTTCGGTAACTATCTTTTCCAGAAGTTCTTCGCTTAAGAAATCTTCCTTCATTATATAGCCGTTCTTTCCCCAGCTTTTCCTGTCATCTTCGCTTATGGCAAGCGCAAAGAACATCTGGCGGGCGCTGAATATATAATGCGCCAGCACAAGCCTGAAAACATGCAGGCCAAGTCTGTTCAGTATCTTAGAACCTATAACGGGGTTTGCCTTGAATGATTTTGCCATTGTAAAAACGGCAAGTATCTGCGCCGGCAAAAGCAGTATCTTCCTCATTCAACAATGCCTTTAAGATTATCAAGCCCTTTTTCAAACATGCCGCCAACCATCTTTTCGCAATTGATGAATATATTCATTATTTTGCCGATGATATTGGTCTTGCCGTACATGCTCCATGTTACAACCGTCTGGCTGCCTTCGGGCACAAAAGTAAACTCAGCCGTATGGGTTGCCTTGAAAGGCTTTAAAAATTCCAGCTTCATTTTAATGAACTCATGCGGGCGACTTTCAATTATTGTCATTTTACCTGCGCCAAGCTCCTTATTGCCATCCCATTCAAATGTTGCGCCTACACCATTCTCAGGACCGGAGTAAGTAGTTTTTGCGTTAGGGTCAACTTTTGCCCATGGTGACCAGTCATTGAATTTATGCAAGTCATTCACCTGTTCAAATATCTTTGATGCGCCCGCATTCATGGTGCGTGTGCGCGCGTAGCGGAAGCTATCGGGCTGGCGCATTACTAGTATGGTTATTACAAATACCACCAGCAGCAAAAGCAGAAATATTATTTTGAACATAGCGCCCCCGTTATTTAAGAGGGCATTATCCCGCATTGGATTTATTGGTCAAGTTGTTAGGCAGCTTTAAGGCAGTCAGGCATCTTTGGCTTTTCGGCAGCCTTTAATTCTTCCTGATGTTTATATATTTTTTCAGCCATGCTATTGATAAATCCCTGCTCTTTCATGCCAAGCGGGGTATTTTTGTAAGCCACGAATTCTTTTATTTTATCCTGACCAAGCTCGGTTGCGGCCTGTTTGGTGGCATCATCAAAACTGTTTTTGTAAGAAAGCTCCTGCATTCTTTTGATGAACCGGTCATTAAAGAATGAGGAATAGAATTTTGCCATTTCATCCAGCTCTTCTTTCGTGAAAGCTTTCTTTATTTCTTCAATAAGTATCTTTGTATGAACTTTGTTGAATGCCTTATATGAAGCTTCGGCGTAATCAAGGAATTCATCTTTAGGGCATGACTTTGCCTCACCCTGAGTGAACTCGGTGAATTCTTTATCATTCTTTGAGCGGGCAACATCAATTACCGCCTTAATGCCAAGGTCAGAGAAAACCCCGTAATTGCCGATATTGCTTTTGAAGTATTTTTCAGCGCTGCGCGTGTGGCTGTCTGAGCAGGCAAAAAGGCCTGCAGATATTATTATAACTGAAAGAAGTCTGATGGCTTTTAGCATATTTGCCTCTGATGGGAAAGTGGTGCCCACAACCGGATTTGAACCAGTGACACACGGATTTTCAATCCGTTGCTCTACCAACTGAGCTATGTGGGCTTAACCGAAAGTGGGCGGAGTATATTTATTTAAACACCTTTGTCCAGCATGAAATTAGGAAAATTAGTGCGCGGGAGTTATTACGCTACCGCCCTGCCTTATCCTGCTTGTAAAACTCCTTATAGAGCTGCCGCATGCACCATCTATAAAGCCTGCCCTACTGGTTACATCACCAAGCCTTTCTTCTCTTATTTTTTGCACAAAACTGCCATCTTGCGTCAATTCCACAAATGCAGGTTCTTTAGGGTTCTGGTTGAACACATGCAGGCTTACCGTCTGGCTTATTTGGTCAAAATGCTCATATACGGGTATTATATCCAGCGCACCTGCACTTACCGCGTCATGAACTCTGCCGCCTGCATAATTCCAGTTCTGTATATTCCTTGCAGAGGCCAGCAATGATATTGCCGCAAGATCGAACATATCCTTCCTGTCGGGCGCGGTATCAAAATTTTTATTCCTGCGCCTGAAAGCTTGCGCCAGCTGTGTTTCTTCACGCTGCTCAAAAAGGCCGGTGTAATAACTTTGCCGCGGTTTTGCTATGCGCTCATGCATTAATTCACCGGTGGCAGCGCACGGGGTTGTTTCAGGGCAGCCACCATGTGACATCAGGATTATTTTTTTAACCGTTCCCGTTTTAGAAAGTATCTCCAGGCTTTTTTCTGTCGGATCATTCATTGAACGGCCCGGGCCTCTTATAAAACCACCGGGCACGGAATATGTTTTAAGCATTCCATGTTCAGCCGGAATTATAAGCCATGGTGCAGATCTTGAGTCAGTGCAATCAAACACCACCGTGTCTATTTTTAGCTGCGTTAAGTCCATTTGCACTTCACGTGCATTTGGCAAATAGCTATTTAAATGGGCAGCAAAAGTGCCTTCTGTAAGCGCGGTAGAATCGTAAAACCTTTTCATGCCGCCAAATTACAGCATTAGTTAATAAAAATCAATATTCTTAACTGTTTGTTTTACGGTCAAAATAATGCTCAGCCAGAATGGTACGAACCGTACCTGTTTTGCTGCGCATAATGATCGTGTGGGTTGTTGCCCAGCCCTGACCGGTGCGTACGCCCTGTAGCATTGAGCCGTCGGTTACGCCGGTTGCGGCAAACATAACATCGCCGTGGGCAAGTTCATTCATTGTGTATTTTTTATTGAAGTCGGTAATACCCATGCGTTTGGCGCGTTCTTTCTGTGCGTCCTCGCCATCAAACAATAAACGCCCCTGGAACTGGCCGCCGATGCACTGAAGTGCTGCCGCTGCAAGAACACCTTCAGGTGCGCCGCCGATGCCCATATAAATATCTGCATTCGCGCCGCGTGAAGTTGCAATTACGCCCGCTACGTCACCATCGGTGATAAGCTGTACTTTTGCACCTGCTTCGCGTGTTTTGGCAATAAGCTCTTCATGGCGCGGGCGATTAAGGATAATTGCTATAAGGTCAGAAACATCGCAGCGTTTTGCCTTTGCAAGATTTGTCAGGTTTTCTTTTGGAGTGGCGTCAAGGTCAACCACATTCGCAGGCAGGTTTCCACCTACCGCGATTTTATTCATATAAACGTCAGGAGCATGCAGGAAGCCGCCTTTTGGCGCAAAGGCCATTACAGCCAAAGAATTCGGGCCACCGGTTGCGCAAAGGTCAGTGCCTTCAAGCGGGTCTAGCGCAATATCCACCTCAGGGCCTTCGCCTGTCCCAACTTTTTCACCAATGTAAAGCATCGGCGCTTTATCACGCTCACCCTCACCAATAACAACAGTGCCCTGTATCATTAGCGTATTAAGCGACGCGCGCATTGCCTCAACCGCTGCATGGTCAGCCGCTTTGCCATCACCCTTGCCCATCCATTTGCTGCAAGCCAGTGCCGCCGCTTCAGTAACGCGCACAGCTTCCAGCGCAAGGTTACGGTCTAGCGTGAGTGACGCCATATCGTTGTTAAGTAATGCTTTTGAATTGTTCATAATAATCTCTGGTTTATATGGGCTTTTTATAGAACATTTTGCGCTTAAAACAAGCGAAAAGCCTACAGCTGGTTTGATTCGGCTTCACTGCGCTCTTTTGCTGCACGGCGCAGCAGGTATCTTACATGGTTTTGTTCTTTGGTTGGCCTTTCAGGATCTGTCCATTTATCAAAAAAACCGTCTTCATCATATTGTTTCCTGTCATAATCCACAGGCTTTTTACGGCTTCCGGTATAATCATCACTCTTACTGAAATGCTCAACCCCCTCTTCTTCCAGATCAACAAACAATGGAGCCTGCTTATAATTAACCCTTGTCGGCTCCCTGTATGATGGGGTATTGTATTTCTTACGGATAATTTGTTCCTCAGTAAGTACAGCCGTTCTTTTGCGGCCGGTTCTTGTGGCACGTTGATGTAAAATCTCATCCCTGAATGAAATTGCCGTAGTTTGCGCATAATTCAAAAAATCCTGCCAGCCAGCAAATCGTAAAAATCTTCCATATTCAAGGCTTTTACGCGCAGCACGCCTTAAAGAGTCTGCCTGAAGCTGCTCCACATCCTCCGGCGTAAGTTTTTTATTTACATGCGAAGCCATGTAGCTTGTGCCGTGAAGAAAATCAGGCACAGGCAAGTCATTAAAATGAGCGCCCTTTCTTTCACCGGGATCAATAAATTGTCTCCCCTCTTCGCTGGCTTTATCGCGCTCCCGCTCTATTTCTTCTTCAGCCTCTAATTTATCCAGATGTGCATCGGCAGCTTGAGACAGAGTATTATTATAAAACTCCTGCTGCGCAACCTGTATCGCAGCCATGAGCTCCGCATATTCATCAGTGTGAAGTTCGTTTTTTTTCAATCCTTGCAAATATTCATCTACAGCAAGCTGCATATCCGTTTGGAACTCGGCAGAACGGCGCCGGTCATCTTCGTCAGTTTCGCCAAAAAGCTCTTTTTTATCTCCCCATGTGTCTAGAGGAGTTATATCATCAATATCTTTTTCAAATCTTAGCGGCTGCACCTCTTCAGAATAGGTTGGAGGGGCAATATAACCCCCGCTTTCCTGCGGCTGACTTACGGTTATAACTACTGGCGGCCTATCCGGTTTTGTTCCTTCGCGCTCTTTCTGCACCCGTAAGCTTTTACTTAAAGTACTAACACCGTAGATAGAGGTAAACAATTTGCGCACATCAGGCGGAGTAGCGTAAATAGAAACAACCATTCCCGGATCAAAGGCTGCAACAACCTCATAAAGGTTTCGGTAAATATCATTTCCGCTAAACAAGCCTGCTTTTTTTGCATTTATCACAAGCGCTTCATGTGCAAGTTTGGCTGCCTGTATATATATCTGATTACTTTCAGAGCTAAAGTTCACATAATATTCATGGCCGTAAATATGCATCTTCCTGACAGCGTTATCTTCTGGCAAATTTTTCTGAAATAATTTTGGGTAAATATATTCAAGATCAAAAGCATTAATTGTCATCATAATATTAGGAGGATTTGAAGCTGAATGATCCTGAAATTTTATGGGAGCAGATGCCAGAGAAACATCTTTTGGCATTATGCCCCTTTCATTCCTGATAAGGGTAAGGTCACGGGTGCGCCACACTTCTTGCAGATCATTTGCCGTTACAACGCGTGTCACACCAAGTATCTTTTCAAGCCTTCCAAGATTTTTTTCTGCGGCAGTTATTATAAGGAAACGCCCTTCAGGCCTTCCTTCAACAACAAAACTCCACCTATCTTCTTTTAACATCCTGACGCAAGCATCATATGCCGGCGTATCGGTTACGGGCAATCTTAATGATAATACGTTAGAAATGACGGAAAGGCTTACCACGCCGCCCTTATAGATTAACTTTTATTTACAGTCAATTAAGAGAGTTAAAGAACTCTTATCATCTGCACAGGCTCAACCAAGCTATTGAGAGAGCTAAATTTTTCAATAGCGTGTTTGATGGTAGACTCTTTTGTGGAGTGCGTAATTATAATAATATCGGCCGTGTCTTCGTCCTCATCATCCTGAAGAAGCTTTTTAACCGAGATGCTCCAGCGTTTAAGAACATTGGTAATTTCTTCCAATACGCCAGGCTGGTCGTTCACCACTAAACGCAAATAATAAGATGACTCAATATCATCCACTTTCTTTATCTTCATTTTGCCAAGGCTTTTGCTTGGTACGGTGAACGGATAAGTGTAGCGGTCATTTGCAATATCAATCAGGTCAGCAATTACCGCGCTTGCGGTTGGTCCGCTGCCTGCGCCGCGCCCCATAAGGAAAGTTATACCTACAGGTTCCGACTCAAACTCAATTGCATTGAATACGTCATTCACGCTTGCAAGCGGGTGGCTGTTTGGAACAAGGCAGGTATGCGCGCGCTGTTCAACCACTTCCGCGTCATGCTGCTGTGCAAAGCAAATATGCTTTATCACATAACCAAGTTTTTTAGCGTATGTGATATCATCAACGGCGATCTTATCGATACCTTCAATATACAGGTCTTTAAAGTTTGGCTTTTTGCCGAATGCGTTCGCGGCAAGCAGTGCAAGTTTGTGGCTGGCATCAATACCGCCAACGTCAAAGCTTGGGTCAGCCTCGGCATAGCCTTTGGCCTGCGCCTCTTTCAGCACTTCTGCGTAGCCTACGCCGCGTTCTGTCATGCTGGTCAGAATATAGTTACAAGTACCGTTCAAAATACCCATTACTTTTTTAATTTTGTTTGCCGTCAAACCTTCGCGGATGGTTTTTATAACGGGGATACCGCCGGCAACCGCCGCTTCATAGCACAGGAACACGCCGTTCTTTTCAGCCAGTTCAGCTAGCTCGCCGCCATGGTGCGCAAGCATTGCCTTATTGGCAGTTACAAAATGCTTCTTTGCCGAAAGCGTCTTCTTTGCAAGTTCCAGCGCAACACCGTCCTGCCCGCCCATTACTTCCACAATAACTTCGGCGCTTGTATCAACCAACTTTAGCGGATCTGCGAAATATTCGTACTTACTAATATCAAAATCGCGCTTTTTGCCGCGCTCTTTGCTTGATACCGCCACAATCTCAATAGGCTGGTTGCTGCACTGGCCAATTTCCAATGAATTTTCTGACAGCGTTTTAATAACGCCGCCGCCTACAACACCCAGTCCCGCAATAGCTATTTTCATGCAGGAGTTTATATACAGCTTAAGTTATTTGGGCAATTGATAATTGCCAATTTACAGACGCGCAGTAACGCTCACAAAATCATTCTTGCAATATACTTAAACCGGTTAACATTTGCCAACGGCCTGGTTGTAGAAAAAATAGTAACTTAAATAGCAGGCCCTGCCGATTGAGCCTGTGTTTTCGGGGCGTTTACATGGCTTTGTATCTTGGCCAGTTCAGCAGCATCGGGAACGTTAGCAATACCGGTAATGCCTGTGGCCTTTAGTGAATCCCTTACCTCACCATAAGTTAGCTTACCGTCCTGCATGGCTTTAGTATTCACCTCGCCTGCAGCAGCCATTTGCTCAATTCCTATGGGTTTACCGTCTGAAAAAAGTTTTTGCGCCTGCATTAGCGCTTTCATCATATCAAATTTACTGCCATCTGGCCTTGCGGTGGCAATTACAGTTTCTTCAATAGCCCATTTATCAGACATTTTTCCTCAAGATTATTAGATTGGCCATAATAGCTAACTATTGTTATAGTTTTATGAAAAACCAAATAAAAACAGGCGCAAAAATACCTCGCCTAACAAAACAGGCGGTTAGGCCAAGTAAAATTTGTCAATTAATGCCAATTTGAATATATAAGCCCCATGAAATTTGAATGTAAGGCATCAGAGAACGGGCGCATTGGCCGCATTGTAACGGCTCACGGCGATATCCGCACGCCTGCATTCATGCCGGTTGGCACTGCCGCAACCGTTAAGGCCATGATGCCCGAGAACGTGAAGGAACTTGGCGCCCAC
>CAYVII010000002.1:0-27896 GCA_964451475.1 uncultured Rickettsiales bacterium | reverse complement strand
CTTTTTGCCAAACAGGTAACAATCTTTTATTTTATAGTCCGTTATCTCATACATCTCATCCTGCCCGAAATATTGCAGCCAGCTCTTGGAGGTGAAATTCTCACGCGTTTTATTGAATTCCAGACGCCCGTTATTGTTGATAGCAATAAGCTTGCCGTCCTGACTTACAAAAATATCAGGCTGCGGCTGGAACATGGGGATGATAAGAGCCAGCAAGATTGGCGCAAAGCCCATAAGCCTCCACTTACGCTGCCATAAAAGCAACCACAGGAAACCAACGGTAAAAAATATTATCGCAGCGTCAGGTACGTAAGGAACAGGCGTTGTTGCGCCTTTCCAGCTGCCAACAACCTCGGCAATTTTCATTATCACCTCAATTCCCCATCCCATCGGCTTTAGCGCCAGCCATTCTAGACCCAGCGGCATAAGTAAAACCCCAAGCACCGCCGCAGGCATAACTAAAAACGCCGTTACCGGCGCTGCCGCCATATTGGCAATCAGCCCGTAATTTGTAAGCCTGCCAAAATGAAAGGCCGCATAAGCTGTGGTTGCAAGCCCCGCCACTATTGATGTTAACGCCGCACCGGCAAACCATGCCAGTATCTTGCGTTTATAAAAATTCGGGTGATGCCTGCTAATATACTCATACGCCGCAATCAACGCAGCCGCCGCCGCGAATGACATCTGGAAGCTTGGCGTCAAAAGCGCATCAGGTTCAAACAGTAAAATTACAAAAGCGGCCAAAGCAACCGAGCGCATCGGGCTGGCAAGCCTGTCCAGTATAACGCCCACCAATATCAAACCCGCCATGATGTATGAACGCTCCGCAGGCACTTGCATGCCCGATATCAGCAGATATAACAACCCTCCAATAAGCGCTATTACCGCAGCTATCTTCTTTATCGGCCATACCTCGCTGGCATGGTAACTGAGCGACATTAGAAAACGCGCGGCAATAAAAAACACACCCGTAACAATAACAAGATGCAGCCCGCTTATGGAAAGCATATGGTAAAGCCCGCTATTCCTGAAATCATCATTGGTAAGCGTTGATATTTTACTGCGGTCGCCGTTTATAAGCGCGGCGGCGATTGCCCCCGCATCACCGTCAATATTACTGTATATTTTCTGGCCGATTAAATGGCTGGTTCGCTTGATGATGTCATCATCCTGCCCCCATTTAAGTTTTACTACCTGCTTTACGCTATAACCCGTCCCGCCAATACCTTGGAAATACGCCTGCCTTGCAAAATCATATCCGCCCGGTGTTGCGGCACTGGGCGGAGGCATTATTACGGCATCGGTTATTATGCGGTCACCCACTCTTACCTCATCCCTTATTTTGGTGCGTATATTAAGCCGCACTTTATCAGGCAGGTTCTTTCCCAGCTCATCAATACGCAGGTTATTTAAAGTGAACCTCGGGACGTCATTGACATAGCTTATCTCGGTGATATTGCCCGATATTGTTACAGGCACATCATTAGTATCAATAAAAACAGTATTGATAGAGTCGGCCTTTATTTTAGTAACGCTAAAACCCATTCCCGTAAAAAGCAGGGCAATGCAAATAAAACGCCAGATCAGCCTGCGCCTTAAACCAACCAGCAATATCAGCGGCAACGTTACCGCTCTTATCGCATCACCGCTTGAAGGCTCAAACGGCAAAGCAAAATAAAGCCCGATACCAAGCCCGAAGAAAACAGGTAGCCACAATATCCAGTTCTGGGCTTCTTCAAGGAATTGTTGCTTTATATAGCGGAGCATTTAAGTTTGAACTTATGAAAAATAAACCTAATTGGAAAGCGGCATTTTTTGGAAAATGCCCCATTTGCGGCAGCGGCGGAATTTTTATCGGCACAATAAAACTTACCCATAAATGCAAAGGCTGCAATGCCGCGCTGGATAAGTATGAAACCGCCGACGGACCAGCATTTTTTGCCATCACGATTGTTGGAACAGTTGTAGGCATGGGCGCCGCTTTGACTGAAGTATTCGTAAAACCACCTTTCTGGACACATATTGCCTTATGGGTACCTGCCATTTTCCTTGGCAGCTTCGCCATTATCCGCATTACCAAAACTTTAATGGTGGCACACCAGTATAAATTGCACGGAAAGTACGAATAGTCTATTTACATCTAAGCAACTCATTGCTAATTAAGGAGCATTATGAAAATCATCTCCTGCAACAGCAACACACCACTGGCTGAATCTGTCAGCCAGTATCTTTCAATACCTTTGACAAAGGCCACAGTTAAGCGCTTTGCCGATCAGGAGGTATTCGTAGAAGTTCTTGAGAATGTTCGCGGGCAGGATGTTTTCGTTATCCAGTCAACCTCATATCCGGCAAATGACCATATAATGGAACTACTGGTTACGCTTGATGCACTTCGCCGCGCTTCGGCAAAACGCGTAACGGCGGTTATCCCTTACTTTGGCTATGCAAGGCAGGACCGCAAACCTGGACCGCGCACGCCGATATCTGCTAAACTTGTAGCAAACCTGATCACAACAGCAGGCGCAAACCGTGTTCTTACAATTGACCTGCACGCAGGCCAGATACAGGGCTTTTTCGATATTCCGGTAGATAACCTTTACGGCGCTCCGTTAATGGTAAATGACATTCTTCAGAACAAAAAGAATAAAAATATCATGGTAGTATCGCCCGACGTTGGCGGCGTGGTACGTGCCCGCGGCCTTGCAGCCCGCATAGGCGCTGATCTTGCTATCGTTGATAAACGCCGCGAGAAAGCAGGCGTTTCTGAAGTCATGAACATAATCGGTGATGTTGACGGACGCGACTGTATACTTGTAGATGATATCGTGGATTCCGCAGGAACGCTATGCAATGCGGCGGCGGCACTTAAGGCCAAAGGCGCAAAATCGGTTAGCGCATACACAACCCACGGCGTACTGGCAAATAACGCGCAAAAGCGCGTACAGGATTCCGTTCTGGATGAACTGGTTATAACAGACTCTATCCAGCCAACCGTAGAAACCATAAATTGCAAGAAGATACGCGTTTTAAGCTGCGCCCCTCTGGTGGCCGAGGCAATCCGCCGTATTTCTGAAGAAACCTCAGTTTCCAGCTTGTTCGATTAAGTTACTAAATAGTTAATTTCTATTATATTTTTGCTGGCTTTCACCCCGAAAATCTGGTACAATCGCGCCATAACAACAGGGATTTTTATGGCAGAAGCACCGGCAGTTCAGGACAAAAATTTCAGGAAAATTGACCTTAAGAATCTGGACAAGGCAAGCAGGGAACAAATTGAGCAGCTTGGTCATATGCTTATCAAGGGCTTTGATGCTGATGCATCTAAGTCAGTAAGCCAGGAAGATCTGACAATGCAGATCAAAGCGGCATTATATACCAACTACGAACGTGCGACTGACCAGGAAAACATCCTCAAAGCATACGCAGAAGCTGAAAGTAAACTACCAAAAGATACTCCGGCAGATAAAAAACAAGCCGCCACCACAGAGCTGGTAGGAAAAAACCCGCCAGCCTCCCTAAGAAAAGCCGTTATTGAAGATATTCAGATAAATACCCAGACATCTGATTCAATATCCAAATATGACTTCAACAGCTTTATTGATTTCATGGGTGAAAAAGGCCTGCTAACACCTGAAAAAACTGAACAATATAAAAAACCGGCAGCCGAATCCATTACAAGATGGAAAGAGGAACACAAAGGCCGGGAACCGAAAAAAGATGCTAAAGGCAATATAGTATCAGAAGTTATCCCCCAAGACCCAACAGGCAACCTTGCCGCTTTGTATGACTACGCTTCACAAAATCCTGAGCTTATAGATATTTCTAAAATGCAGGGATATATGGAACAGAACGCCAGAAAAGCTATCGCTACGATTGAAAACAAACCGGCAGCTGAAAAAACAAAACAACTTGAGGAACTGGCACGTAAATTAAAAGAAGATCTTGGCGTCAAGGTGAAAGATGACGGCAAAGAAACACCGGATCAACCTGCTATAAATCATAACAATTCACAAAATCGTGAACATGGGCAGGAAGAGGTCAGAAAACCTAAATTAGTTACCAGATAACTATGCAAGCAGAAGATATTGCAAAAAACCTTTCAAGCAAAGTAGGGCTTAAAGCAGGCAGAGACAAACAAGTTCCGACAGATGCAAGAACAGACGCCGAGAAAAAAGCAGCCGCTGAAAGAGGCGCTGATCCGCAATAATTAAGCAGATATCCTGCGGCAAGCCTCAAGCGTGTTCTTAAGCAGGCACGCAATTGTCATTGGCCCTACTCCGCCCGGCACAGGCGTAATATAAGCCGCATTTTGACTGGCAGAATCAAAGTCAACGTCACCGCACAAGCCGTCATCGGTACGGTTGATACCAACGTCGATCACGGTTGCACCTTTTTTTACCCAGCTACCTTTTACCATTTTAGGGCGGCCGACTGCAGCAACAATAATATCTGCGCGTGAGCAAACTTCTTCCAGATTTTTAGTCTTTGAATGCGCCACCGTTACCGTGCAGTTTTCCTGCAATAGCAAATTCGCCATTGGCTTGCCTACAATGTTGGAACGGCCAATTACAACCGCGTTCAAACCCGTAAGATCACCCAGAACATCTTTTAGCAAAATACTGCAACCAAGCGGCGTGCATGGCACCAGCGCATCTTGTCCCGTTGCCGCACGGCCTGCATTAATTACATGGAAACCATCCACGTCTTTATCAGGCGATATTGCGTTTATAACTTTTTTCTCATCAATATGCTTCGGCAATGGCAGCTGAACTAATATGCCGTGAACCGATTTATCGTTATTCAGCTCTTCAACTTTTTTAAGCAGCTCCGCCTCGGTAGTTTCAGCAGGCAATTTGATTGTGCGGGCACTAATGCCAACTTCGTTAGCGGCTTTGTCTTTATTGCGCACATAAACTTCAGACGCAGGGTCACTACCCACTAAAACCACACTCAAACCCGGCTTTAACCCTGATTTTTTAATATCTTCCGCCACTTCAGCACGCAACTTTGCAGCATAGTCTTTTCCGTTGATTATATTAGCCATTTATATATTTTAACGCCTATTAACTGTTAACATGTAGTTCAGCATTATGCATTCCCAAACAAGCAAATCAAGCCTGCAATCGCTTACCGCCCTATTAACAAGGGGCGAAAAGCAGGAAATGATAAGGCAACAAGGCCGCCTCCGCGGAGCAACCTTCATTCTTTCAGTAGCCGAAGGCCGCATTGAAATTACGGAAGATAATCATCAGCACGTATATGATTTAGTCGCCGCATTCCTGAATTTCCTGCTAAAACATTCAGTTGAAAATAAAGATATGCGGAATGACTTTGGCCATAAAAGCAAAAAAGCCATAGAAGCATTTGGCAAAACAGATTTTCACACACTAACAAGCAGCCTGCACAGCCTTAAGGCAACATTCCACTTAACAATGCTGGAAACCAATATTCAAACCTGCGAGGAAAATTCTCTGTCTTTAAGAGACAACAACATTAAAAGCGCCGTAAAAGATCACGCCGCGCATGCTAAGATACATTTAGATGAAGCTCAAAAGCTTGACCCGCAAAACCTAAAATGCGCCCAATTAAGCACGCAACTTGCCTCACTAAATACACGCCTTGAAGCTGTAAGAACAAAATATCTACAGGCAAAGACCGGCAGCGCAATTACAGAAGCTCAGGCAATTGCAACTCAGCCGGCGCAACCTGCAAAACTTACAAGAGCACTATCCCCGATAAAGCAAATAAACAGAATACTAAAAAAAGACCGACCAGATACCATGACCTTCGTTGAAAGGCTGGAAGTATGGAACACAGCATGCGCAATTGCCGATAGAACCGGCGGTCTTACACAACAATATTTTGAAAGAAGGAACGAGCAGGCCGGTTATATGGTCAGGCCGCTATAGCCATAGAATCAATACATTTAAGGAATGCGCGCTCAAGGCTCTCTTCCTTAAATTCTTTCTTCATTTGCTCAGGCGTACCAAGGAATGGCATTCCGCCGCCGTTGATTACTGCAATGCGGTTACAAATTTCATCAATATCAGAAAGTATATGGCTGCTAAAGAATATCGTACGGCCGCTATTGCGGTATTCCATAATGTAATCTTTGAGCATCACACGCGCACGCGGATCAAGGCCGCTCATAGGCTCATCTAATATCAGCAACGGCGCTTCAGTCAAAAACGCACCAAGTAAACCAAGTTTTTGCCCCATGCCTTTTGAATATTTACGCACCAGTTTATTAAGCGCATCAGGGTCAAGACCAAGCTTTTTAGCGCCTTCTACAGCCTTTTCCTTATCAAGCTTCTTATCATAGGCACCAAGCACAAGGCTTAGGAACTCAAACCCGCGCAGGAACTGCGAAGGCACAAATTTTTCAGGCAGGTAAGCAAGCTTTTTACGTGCCGTATGGTCGGTTGCATTCACGCCAAATATCTCGGCACGTCCTTCTGTTGCCGTTATCAGGTCAAGAATTATTTTAATAAGAGTGGTCTTACCAACGCCGTTCAGGCCTATCAGGCCGAATATCTCGCCTTCTTTAACATCAAAGTTGATATTTGAAATGACGCGCGGAGCGTTCTTTTTTTTAAGGTAGCTCTTGCCAACTTCTTCAATATTTAGTGGTATAGGTTTCATGCAGGCAATTATAACGGCAAAAAAAATCACGCAAAGTATTTTTGGCAAACCCCTTGCCGGAATGCTGGATATCATCTTGCCTCCCAAATGCCTGTCCTGCAATGAAAGCGTGGCACAGCAAGGCACTATATGCGGCAACTGCTATTCAAAATTAAACGTGATAGGCAGGCATAAATGCCACAAATGCGGCCTGCCATTCCAGTTTGATATGGGTGAAAAAGCCTTGTGCCAGTCCTGTTCGTACGAAAAACCGCGTTACGATATGGCACGCGCCTACTGCACCTATGAAGGCATTGGCGCAGATATGGCAGTAAAACTTAAATTCTCTGATAAAACCTATCTTGCCCCTTATATGGCCAGAATGCTCAAGATCGCCGGCAGCGGAATCCTTGAAAAGGCAGGTATAATTGCACCCGTTCCGCTATATCACACACGTAAGATGCGCCGCCGCTATAATCAGGCGGCATTGCTTGCGCAAAACCTTGCAAAACTCACCGGCGTTGAATACGAACCTTTCCTTTTACACCGTGTCCGCAACACAAAAAAGCAAACCACGTTACCTAAAAACCTGCGCATGAAAAATATGGAAGGGGCGTTTACCGTAAATAAAAATATTACGGGCAAAAAAATCCTGCTTGTTGATGACGTTATGACAACAGGAGCAACCATAAATGCAGCTGCTGTTGCCCTAAAAGACACAGGAGCAAAAAAAGTTTATGGACTTGTCTTTGCAAGGGTGGAATAATTGCAAATACTACCCAATCTCATAAAATTAAATTCATGAAACATCATATCGCATTAATATCTCTTGGCTTAATAATCTCAGCCTGCGCAAGCTCTGCCCCTGCCCCGTACGAACTTAAAGGCGGCAAGTTTTACGGCAAAAACGCCTCAAGCTCTGAATATATTGATGACTACGAGAATTCCGATGTTAACAACAATTTTGTTTATAAAGGTCGCAGCGGCTCAAGCAGCAATGATACCGCATACCAGAATGAACCTGATTACTCTCAGCCTTCAAAGATCCTAAGAAGCTCGGATTATGACAATGATAGCAGTATCACAAAAAAACCACTGGATCAGGGTATAACCACAACAAAACTTGCCCCTCCTCCAAAAGAGAATGACCCTGTTCCTGCCGCCCCTGCAAAACTTGTTGATGATCACATTGACCGTTATGAAGACGAAAGCCGCGGCGCAAAATCCTCTTCTAACGTTCGCGTGCCTACATCGCGTGATAAACTTACAAGCTATAATGACGAGCCCGCACCTGCAAAAAGCAAAAGCTCTGATTATTTAGACCTTAAAACAGTTGATGACCGACCTACAAGGAACAATCTCGCAGAAAGCAAAAAAACTGAAGAGAAAAAGACATATGAAGTTTCAAGCTATACCGGTGAACGCGCCGACAAGCTGAAAAACATCACTCCTCGTGAAAAACCTAACGCGCTGAGAGCTTCTTCTGAAGATACAACTTCTGAAAAAATATCTGCTCGTGAAGATAACAGGGAAGAAGCAAAAGAAGATACGCAGGAAGAAAGCCCGTCTAAAAAAGCGCTTCTGCATGTTAGCGCCAAAGAAAAGCCAAGATATTTTGATATTGACGACAATGTAAAACCTAAAGAAAAACCGGAAGTAAAAGAAGAAGCTAAGGTTGAGCACAAACCGGAGCCAAAACCCGAACCGAAAATTGAAGCAAAGGCAGAACCTAAACCTGAACCAAAGATAGAAGCAAAAGCCGAGCCTAAAGCAGAGCCTAAAAAAGCAAAAGCCGAAGCATCATTAGACACTAAAGAAGATGCGCAGGATTATATTAACCTGCCTGACAAAACTCCTCCGGCTGTAACTACGGCCGCAAAAAAAACTGAAGTTAAACCGGCAGAAGTGAAAAAAGCCGAAGTAAAAAAAGTTGAAGAACCAAAAGAAAAACCTGAAATAGTTTCTTCGTCTGAAAAAGCGGAACCTGAAGTAAAAAGACAGGATATCGCCTCCATCCCTAAAATTGAACCCGCATCAACCAATGCAACGGGCAAATTTATTAAACCCGTTGAAGGAAAAATAGTGCAGGAATTCGGCAACAGCAATGACGGCATCCGTATTCAGGCGGCTGAAGGAACTCCCGTAAAAGCGGCAGGCTCTGGCGAAGTTGTTTATTCAGGCAACGAACTTCAGGGCTACGGCAACATGGTGGTCATCAAACACCCCAATGGTTTCCTGACAGCATATTCACATCTTGAGAATCTGCCCGTTAAAAAAGGCGCAAAAGTTTCACAGGGTGAAGTAATTGGCGCAGTGGGCAAAACCGGTAACGTGCAAAGCCCTCAGCTACACTTCGGTGTACGCAAAGGCCGCAACGCAGTTAACCCGCGCGATTATCTGAATTAACAGATAGTAAAAAAAGAAATTAGCTATTAAGAAAATAGCCGCAAAAGCTTCTAGAAAGGGTTTTCTACGCCCAGCTCAGAAAGAATATCGATCTCAAGCGACTCCATCTCTTCCTGATCTTTTTTACCGCGCTCATGGTCATAGCCGCATAAATGCAGCACGCCATGCACTACCATATGGCAGAAGTGATCGTACAACGTCTTTTCCTGTTCACGCGCTTCAGCCTGAACAGTTTCAAGCGCGATTATAACGTCACCCACTAGACCTTTTTCATTCTGCGGGAATGAAAGAACATTGGTCGGCTTGTCTTTAGATTTATATTGCTTGTTAAGCTTTTGCATTTCAGCATCATTGGTAAGAAGGAAAGAAATCTCTCCTTCAAGCTCAATATGCTGCGCAACCGCAGAAAGGCAGTTATCAACTGTCTTATAAAAATTCGGCATGGCCTTCTGCCACGCTTTATCCCCTACGTTAATTACTGCGCTATACACACCGCGCCTTAATTTTACGTTGGAGATTGAACTCATAGCCAGTTGTCCCTTTCCTTGTCATTTTCCTCAACATCATTATCTTCATTTTTCTCATATGCATCAACAACCTTGGCTGCAAGCGGATGGCGCACCACGTCTTTTTGAGAGAAGTGAATTATTTTTATCTCATCGATCTTATCAAGCTTCTGAATTGCGTCGGCAAGGCCTGAACGTGCATTTTTCGGCAAATCCATTTGCGACATATCACCCGTTATTGCCATACGTGAACCCATACCTAAACGCGTCAGGAACATTTTCATTTGCGTCGGCGTGGTATTTTGCGATTCATCCAGAATAATAAATGAGTTTGAAAGTGTACGGCCACGCATGAAGCCAAGCGGTGCAATCTCTATCTCACCGTTTTCCATAAGCTTTGTAATATGATCCTGCGGAAGCATATCAAACAAAGCATCATATAACGGGCGCAGGTAAGGGTCCAGCTTCGCCGCCATATCACCAGGAAGGAAACCGATTTTTTCACCAGCTTCAACAGCAGGACGAGAAAGAATTATACGCTCGACCTGACGCTCTAAAAACATATGCACCGCAGCAGCAACCGCAAGGTAGGTTTTACCCGTACCGGCAGGTCCTGTTGCAATTGTAAGGTCACGCCTCATAAGCTCTTTTAAATATTCACGCTGCATAGGTGAACGCGGCGCCAGAACTTTTTTGCGTGTGCGGATTATTATTTCATCACCGCCATCGGCAGACTGGTCATAAGCTTTACTGTCTTTGTTTAGGAAACGAAGCTCATCATCAACTTCCTCCTGCCCTACAGCATAGCCTTTAACGGCTTTCTTATATAAATTTTCTAAAATATTCTTGGCTGTGTGTGACTTTTCAAAATCACCTGCAATAGCAACAACGTTACCGCGTACGCCAATTTTCAGGCCTAGCTTTTGCTCAAGATATGTTATGTTTTTATTTTGTTCCCCGTACAGAATTGGCAGGGCTTTATTATTATCGAAATTAACATTCAGTGGTTTGGCCAAAATATTACTCCTTAATAGAGGCTGATAATATAGTTAAGCAGCTTTATTTAAAGATTCAACAATTTCTCCACTTAAAGAATTCTGGAAGGCCTCTTTTATTTTTACGTTCACCAGATTACCAAAATTATCCAGCTTCGTAGAAAGATATACGCTTTGCATATATGGAGTTTTACCGGCAAACTGCCCGTCAAATTTGCCCGAGCGGTCAAGCAGCACTTCCACTTCCTTACCAATAAAACTTTTATTGAAGGCTATCTGCTGCTCAACAATAAGCGCCTGCAAACGCGTTAAACGCTCAGACTTAACATCTTCCGGCACCTGGTCATTACGTGCAGAACCCGGAGTTCCGGGGCGCGGAGAATATTTAAAGCTATAGCACTGCGAATAACCAACCTGACGCACAA
Organism: uncultured Rickettsiales bacterium; assembly: GCA_964451475.1. Lineage (GTDB taxonomy): Bacteria > Pseudomonadota > Alphaproteobacteria > Rickettsiales > 21-14-0-20-44-7 > CAYVII01. The sequence continues at coordinate 16,943 of CAYVII010000002.1, read as the reverse complement.
TATCCATAGTATCTTCAAAATCACGGTCAGACTCACCGGGGAAGCCAACAATAAAATCAGACGAGAATGCCAGGTCAGGGCGCGCTTCACGCAATTTTGCAATAATATCTAAATAATAATCACGCTCATGCTTACGGTTCATTTCTTTAAGAACTTTATTTGAACCGCTCTGGATCGGCAAATGCAAAAACGGCATCAGCTTGGGTATGGCATGCGCTTCAATAAGCTCCTGCGTCATATCGTTAGGATGTGATGTAGTATATTTAATGCGCTTAACTTCAGGCATATCAGCCAGAGTGCGGATTATATAAGGCAGGTCAGGGTGCGCATTCACATTCTGGCCAAGCAGGTTTATATCAACCGCGCCAAGCTCAACAAGACGCTTCGCCTCATCTAAAATTCCTTGCGTGTTACGGTTAAATTCAGCTCCGCGCGTATAAGGAACAACACAGAACGTACAGAATTTATCGCAACCTTCCTGAATTGTAAGGAAAGCACTTGCACCTTGAGGTCGTGCTGTTTCAGCCAGAACATCAAATTTTTCCTCTACGGCAAAATCAAGGCGTATTTCCCTGCCCGCTTTACGATGGGCTTTTGCCACCATTTCCGGTAGCTGGTGGTAAGTTTGCGGTCCTACAACCATATCCACAAACGGTGCGCGCTTTATAATTTCAGCACCTTCAGCCTGCGCAACGCAACCTGCAACCGTAATTATCATATCTTCTTTTTTATTCTTTTCCTTACGGATACGGCCAAGTTCAGAAAATGTTTTTTCCGCCGCTTTTTCACGTATGTGGCAGGTGTTCAGAATAACCATGTCCGCACCCACGTAATCATCGGAAAGCTCATAGCCTAAAGGCGCAAGGACATCAGCCATTTTATGGCTGTCATACACATTCATCTGGCACCCGTAGGTTTTAATATGGAGTTTTTTTGCGGTCATGCGGGCGTTCTACCCAAAAAACTTGGCTTTTTCAACAATATATTAAGCACAAACAGCTAAAATATTGATATGCGGACAATAAAGATGCTATAAATAAGTATAACAATATGCCGATAATTGATCCATACACCAGTAACGCCGGTAATCAGGTTTACCAGCTTGAAGGATACAAGGTAATAATAAACCCTGAATCCAGTCGCAATAAATCAATAGACCTGAAAATCAGCTATGCAATTTACGAGACCGACTCTGAAGGAAAAATCAAAAAAGATAGCACCGGACGATCTATTTATAAAAAAGACATTACCAGGCACGACGTAATAAAAGCAGTGCATGATGCCACACATTATTATGTTGGTGAACCCGATCCATATTTTGCAAAAGGAAGGGTAGAGAATTACGAGGCTGATACAAAACATTATTTTAGCCGTGACGGGGACAACAGCCGCGACATGCTTGGCTTTGGTGATTACTTAAATGAAGCCGACAAGATGGAGAACGGCAAATTTGTATGCGCAGAGTACGCGGCGACCGAGCATTATTTTTTAATAAAGCACGGTATTACAGATGCAAAATTCTGCGCCGGCACTACGGCATTCCCAGAAACAACCATATTTTCAGCCTTTGAGCGCCATGCTATGATATACATAGATGACGGTAAACAAGTGATAGAAACAACAGTGCCCATGGGCACTGACCCTGTGCGTAACGTAGCTTTCGGCCCTAGTATTAATGAGCAAATGCCCGTTGCTACCTTATCTTCAACAGGTCAGATACAATATTACTCTTTGGCAAAAGATTTTAATGCAGAGCAAATATCCGCTTACAAAGCTCTTATCCAATACGGCAAAATGACGGATTATAAAGTAGAAAAATCCGGCACCTTGTTGGCACATATGTCGGGGGAACAGGAAGAAGAGCTAAAAAACCCCAAGATCATGCCCGAACCTAAACAAACGCCTACGAAAGAAGAAAAAGTCCCAAGGGCAATAAGGTTAGATGACCATGAAGCGATTGAAGCTTTACAGCGCAAGCTTGAAACATCTGGCATCCAAACAAAAGAAACAAGCGGCGTAAGATCCATGAACATTGCAGCAAATATTACTACAGATACTTCAAGAAGTTGCTGATTACAGCTTAGGCAGCTCAATACCCAGCGCGTTCGCCAGCTTGTCCTGATAGCCCCAGTAAGCTACACGGCGCACAAAGCGGGGAACAATCCCCGTCCATTTGAATTTGCCCACAAGTTTGCCGTCTTTGTCAACACTGCCGTCAGGCTGGTAAACAAACAGGTCTTGCATGGTAATTGTATCACCTTCCATCCCAACAACTTCGCAAACATGGGTAATACGGCGGTGGCCGTCACGCATACGGCTTATTTGAATTATCACGTTAACCGCAGATGCAATCTGGTAGCGGATAGCTTTAAGCGGAAGCCCAAGATCTGCCATCATTATCATATTTTCAAGCCTGCTAAGAGCATCACGCGGGTGGTTGGCGTGTATGGTTGTCATACTGCCTTCGTGACCGGTGTTCATTGCCTGCATCATATCAAACGCTTCAGGTCCGCGCACCTCTCCCACTATTATGCGGTCAGGTCGCATACGCAGGGCGTTTTTAACAAGGTCACGGATAGTTACTTCCTCTTCACGCGTTTTACCAAGCTCAAACGGCTTGGTTTCCAGACGCACTAAATTAGGCTGGAGCAGTTTAAGCTCGGCAGCATCTTCAACCGTCACAATACGTTCAGATACATCTATGCTTTGCGCAACCGCGTTTAACAATGTTGTTTTACCTGCACCCGTACCGCCCGAAATTATCACGTTAAGCCTGCATGCACCGCAAACTTTCAAAATTTCCGCCAGCGCCTTACTTATGTTACGGCGCTCCGCCATCATATCCAATGTAATAGGTGTGTTAGAAAATTTACGGATAGATATCGAGGGCCCGTCCACCGCAAGCGGCGGTGCGATTATGTTAACGCGCGAACCATCAAGCAGACGCGCATCCACCAGCGGGCGGCGGCGGTCAAGCTTGCGGCCTATCGTATGGGCAATGCTTTTCGCTATTGCCAGAACTTCTTCGTCATTCTTGAACTTGATATCAACTTTCTTCAGCTTACCGCCCGTTTCCACAAAGACGTTACGGTAGCCGTTTATCAGAATATCATTTACGTTCGGATCTTTCACAAGCGGCGTTATCGGCCCTAAATTCTCAAGCTGCTCTAAAAATTTCTGTACGTTATCCGCCTGCGGCTGGACAATATTATCAGCATCATCGGGCACAGCTTCATTCATGCGCTGGTCAATTTTTTCCAGCACAGCAGTTATCTTGCTCAATATCGGGTAAACTCCGCTGCTTTCCTGCTCATACATGCATTTAACATATACCTATATGGTTAAATTTCGGTTTAAGCGGCTAATAGTTAAATTTTGGTTTACGCCACCCGCAAGCCCTGCTATTGCTTGGGTATGAAGAATATTTCCAGCCTTATTAATGATGCCACCAAAGATGCCATCCGCAAGAAAGGCTTCGCATCGGCGCAAATAATATATGACTGGCCGCTGATAGTGGGAGATTTCCTTGCAAAAAGCACCACCCCGTTAAAGATCACCTTTCCCATGAATAAAAATGTGGATGGGACACTTCATATCGAGGTAATAAGCGCGCAAGCCCCTATAATCCAGACTTTGGAGCAAGAGATAATTGAGAAAATTGCAACATATTTTGGTTTTAGGGCAATTCAGCGCATCAAACTTGTGCATAGCTCAAATTTTTAGTAATATTTGCAGCTAAATCTACATATACTCGCCAAAGCTTTTACAGGAGAATTTAATGAACAAGTACGCAGCAATCTTTTTCGGCTTTATCGCCATTGTGATAATCGCATATTTTGCAACCCGCCAGACCACAGGCTCTAACGCGGCAGATCTTGAAGCTGCGGCCGGCAAACATTCCAGGCATGAAGTTGTTGTTAAAAAATACTCTGACGCTGACAAACAAAAACTATTGAAAGATACCAGCGGTGATTATTACATGGGCAACAATATGGCCCCTGTTGTGCTTATTGAATATGCATCACTTTCATGCCCGCACTGCGCGGATTTCCATGAAAAAGTGGTAGATCCTCTGCTGCCTACCTACATTGAAACAGGCAAGGTTAAATACGTATTCCGCGACTTTCCTTTAAACGCCCCTGCCCTTGAAGCTTCAAAACTGGCGCATTGCTCAGGGCCCGATAAATTCTTCAGCTTCATCAAGGTTCTTTTCCAGAGCCAGAACAATTGGGTAATCCCGGGCACTAAAGAGATTAAAAAAATAGCGGCTCTTGGCGGCATTGACGAAGAAGCATATAAAAAATGTATGCAGGATAATAAAATTGAAGAAAAGATCCTCAGGGTGCAAAAAGAGGCTACCGAGGTTCTTGAGGTTCAGTCAACCCCTACTATCTTCATCAACGGCACTATTTACAAAGGTAAGCACAACTTTGAAGATGTATCTGAATTTATTGATAAATTACTAAAAGGCGGTGAGTAGTTAAGCCCTCCGGCAACAGCTACTTGGCACGGTAATTGCATGTAAGCTCCAGCTATGAAAAATGGGGAGTTTACAATGAAACATATACTAATATTTCTAATAACAATTGCCATGGCCACTCCGGCCTGGTCTGCAGCACGTATCAAAGACATTGTAAATGTCGAAGGTATGCGTGAGAACATTCTTATCGGTTACGGCCTTGTAGTTGGCCTTAACGGTACGGGTGATAAACTGAACAACTCGCAATTCACTGAAAAAAGCTTGAAAGGTTATCTGGAACGCGTTGGCGTGAACGTAAAGGCCGATCAGCTTAAAACCAAAAACGTTGCTGCGGTTACAATCACTGCATCACTTCCCGCTTTTGCAAGACAGGGCGGTAAAATGGATGTACGCGTAGCTGCAATGGGTGACGCAAAATCACTTCAGGGCGGCACTTTGCTGGCAACCCCTCTAATGGGTGCAGACGGTGAGGTTTACGCTGTTGCGCAGGGGCAGGTTGCCATTGGCGGCTTTGAAGCTTCAGGCAGCTCTGGCGCAAGCGTAACAAAATCAACACCTACAAGCGGCACCATAACAAACGGCGCAATTGTAGAGCGCGAGATAGCGTTTGAAATGAATAACCTGAACACACTTAACCTTTCTCTTAAAAACCCGGACGTAACAACCGCGCGTAAAATTCAGGAAGCTATCAATAAAAAACTATCAGGTGACTTTGCCATGGCAACAGACCCTTCTACAGTAAAACTTGCAGTGCCGGATCAGTACCGCACGCAGGTTGCTATGCTGATAGCTGACATTGAACAACAGACAGTTGAGCCGGACAACATTGCAAGAGTAGTGATTGATGAGTCTTCGGGCACCATAGTTATGGGTGAGAATGTACGCATTGATACTGTTGCTATAGCGCAGGGAAATCTTGTGATCCGCGTTGAGGAAGCCCCGGTGGCTTCACAACCGGGTGCATTTGCTCCCGAGGGTGCCGAAACCGTTGTTGTCCCTCGCTCAACTATTCAGGTTGATCAGGGTGAAGGCAATAAGCTGGTGACGCTGAAAAAAGGAGCAAACCTGCGTGAGCTGGTAAATGGCCTTAACAGCCTTGGCGTCGGCCCTCGTGACCTTATCACTATCCTTCAGACCATCAAAGCCGCAGGCGCTCTGCAGGCAGAGATAGAAGTGATATAAAACAATACATTAAGGGCATCTTAGGATGCCCTTATTTTTCCATACACAAACTTGGCACGGTAATTGCTTCTTAAAGATAAATTGGGGATCAAAATGCAATCTGTTCAAATACCGGTATCAGATATAGCCGCAGCGGCAGCACCACAGAAAAAACCTGTGACGCCTGAGCAAATGGCTATCATCCAGCAAAAAGCAAAAGAGTTTGAGGCAGTTTTCTTGAACGAAATGCTTAAGCCTATGTTTGAAGGAATTGGCGCTGAAGATGCTGCATTTGGCGGCAGCCGTGAAGAAGGCATCTACCAGTCACTAATGATAGACAAAGTAAGTACAGGCCTTGCAAACGCAGGTGGTATCGGCATTGCAAAACATATTGAAAAAGAGCTGCTAAGGCTACAGGAGGCAAGATGAACAATTTTGACCATCAATACTTAGGCAGGCTTACGCAGGAACTAACGGCTATCCTGAAACGTGAGACCGATATTTTAAAAACAATGCGTATTGCCGATATTAAGCCGATACTTGCCCGCAAGCAGGAAATTGCGCTGGAAATGGAAAAGCAGCGTGGCCTTCTGCATGACGCACCGGAACTTATAACTGCACTGACAGATACAGAAAAAGATAACTTACGTGCACTTGCCGCAGAATATGATGAGGCTGTACAGGAATACCAGATAGAGCTTTTCAAGGCTCAGCGCGTGAACGCCCTTATACTTCAGAACCTTGCCGAGCATGTACGTGACCATGTTCAGCAAAACCGCGGCTATGGCCGCAACGGTACGCAGAATATGTCTGGCATAGAACTTGCTAGGAATACACCGGCAATAAAATTTAACGAGAATATATAACATGCTGTCGCTTACACTTGGAAATGCACTTAGCGGACTAAAGGCCAATCAGGCGGCACTTGCGGTTATCTCTCAAAACGTAGCTAACGCAAATAACGCTGATTACTCAAGACAGCTAATAACACAAGAATCAGTTGCACTAGGTGGCGAGGTTGGTAACGGCGTACGCCTAAAGGAAGTTACACGCGCGGTTGATGAGTTCATTGCAAGGTCTGTAGTCACACGCGGCTCTGATTACTACCGCACCAGCACTATAAAAGATTACTATGGTCAGGTTCAGCAATATTTTGGCCAGCCCGGCTCAAACAATAGTATCGATACTTACATTGATAATTTCTTCAACGCTCTGAATACTTTGCAGAACAACCCTAAAGACGGCTCTGTAAAACTTACAACGGTCGCAGCGGCAGAAACTACTGCCAAAGAAATATCAAACCTTGCGCTTAATATTGAAGAGACTCGCTTTCAGGCAGATCAGGCTATCTCGGCTTCAGTTGATAACGTGAATTTTCTTGTTAAACAGCTACAAACATATAATTCTGCCCTGCTAAGCGCAAAAACAAACAATACTTCACCTTCGGCGATCCTGGACTCGGTTCAGTCCACGTTGAACAAACTTTCTGCCGAGATCGATATTACTTACCGTTTTGATCAGGATGGTACGGTTTCAATTTCAGGCGCAGGCGGAATCAACCTCCTTAACGGCACTGCCCGCTACGAACTTACATATAGCCCTGCACTTTCAGCCGAAGACTTCATTAACGGCGCAACTACGAATGAGATACTCGTATATGCGGTCAGCCAGTCAGGCGTAAGACAGGAAAACCCTACAACCAGCCTTTCTACGGCAGGTATCGGCAGCGAAATTACAACAACGCTTAAAAGTGGTAAAATTAAAGGCCTGATGGAAATTAGGGACACCCTTCTTCCAGACATGCTTAGCCAGCTCGATAATCTTGCAGCGAACCTGCGTGATGAGATCAATGCTATCCACAATAAAGGTTCGGCGTTCCCCCCGCTTGCAAAACTTACGGGTGAAACCCTTATTGATGTTGCAAAACCGCGCGCATGGTCCGGCAGCGTAATGATTGCCGCACTTAACTCTGACGGCACCCCTATAAGCTCAAACTACGCAACAGATACCACCGGCATGAACCCGCTGGTTATTGACCTTAGCAAATTGAACGACGGCAACGGCGTTGGCCAGTCCACAATGCAGACAGTGATTGATGAAATAAACAATTACTACGGTGCCCCTCAGGCACGCGTAAAAGTCGGCCCTCTTTCCGATATCAAACTTGCCGCAACCAGTGATGCTCTTGACGGCAACTCCGGTACTTTCAGCTTCAATCTTGATTTTTCAAATTACAGCCTTGGTAATGCAAACGTTGTTGTAACAGGCGTAAACGTAAATAACGGCGCAACAGTTTCAGTTCCTGCGGCATTTCCTACCTCAACCTATACGGTTGAAAAAGGCACGCAATCACGCGGTCTTGGTTTTACGCTGGATATGTCCACAGGTACTAATACAAACTACGCGGTAAGCATAGATGTTCAGGTTACAGATGCAGACGGCAACGTCAGCACTGAAACTATCACCTACAATCTTTCTGAAGCTACCGAAGATCTGCAAAATAAACGTTATGTAGCAGCTTCTATTTCAGGTACGGGCGATGGCACTTTAGAAGCTCCTAACAGCCTCAACCCCAGCGTTATTGCTAAAATGGTTGACGCGAACGGTAAAGAACTACCTAAAAACTCTGCAACAGGTGACTATATCGGCTCGGGCTACCTTGTTATTGAAGGTCAGGACGGCACCCGCATAGCACTTTCTGAGCTGGATAGTAAAGATCTTGGCTATTACAATATTGACGGCTCACGCCGTGGTTTCTCCCATACTCTTGGCCTTAACAACTTTTTCTCTACAGACGGCAGCGTAAGCAACAAGAACGCGGCTTACAATTTGAGCATAAGATCTGATATTACATCAAACCCTTCAAACATCGCAATTGGCCAGCTCGCAAAATCTAATACCGATGCAACTGTAGCAGAATATACCTTTGAACTTGGCGAAAGCTCAACCAGCATTGTGCGTGATATGCTGGAGATTAACCTTAACAACCACAATTTCACGGGTTCAGGCTCACTTCCTCCAATATCAATCAACTTTAGCGGTTACGCTGCTCAGATACTTGGCTTCGTTTCATCTAAAACGGCTGAGTCTGAAGTTAACGCAGCTCAGGCTGAACTTATTTACAACGGTTTTGCAGACCGTGATAAAAACATGCGCGGCGTGAATATTGATGAAGAGATGGCAAACACCATTATTTTCCAGAACGCATACGCGGCAAACGCAAGGGTGATTAACGTTGTTAACCAGCTGTTTGATGACCTTCTTGCCACCTTCAATTAATTATAGCATTTAGCCCCATAAATGTTATTTTAGCGGCATGAAAAAAGTTGCTGTTATTCTTTCCGGTTGCGGCCATAAAGACGGTGCTGAAATACGCGAGGCCGTACTATCCCTTTTATATCTTGATAAGAAAGGGGCAGCAGTTGAATGCTTCGCGCCGTCAATACCGTTTAATGTAATAAATCATATAAATGACTCAGCCGCAGGCACACGCAACGTGCTTGAAGAAGCTGCACGCATAGCCCGCGGGGATATAAAAGATCTTAGCTATCTTAAACCTGAACAGTTTGACGCCCTTATATTACCGGGCGGTTACGGAGCTGCTAAAAACCTGTCTGACCTCGCCTTTAAAGGCGCGGAGGCAAAAGTTATGCCTGAATATGCAGCTATTGTAAAAAACTTTAATGCGGCAGGCAAACCTATTGGTGCCATTTGCATTTCTCCGGCAGTGCTGGTTGCAGCGCTTGGTAAAGGCAAAGTTACAATAGGTAATGATGCTGGAACGGCTAAAGCCATCACGGCACTTGGCGGCACACATGAAGAACGTGATACAGATGATATCTGCATTGATACCGTAAACCGCATAGTCAGCACTCCGGCTTATATGTACGACGATTCTATATCCCGCGTAAGTGACGGTATTGAAAAACTGGTTGCCAAAGTTCTGGAGCTTGCTTGATAGAAGCCGTAGACACCATAGGTTTTATTGCCGGAACGTTAACAACTATCGCATTTCTTCCGCAAGTTATAAAAACTGTTAAGGAAAATAATATTAGTGGCCTGTCACTGATAATGTACATATGCTTCTCAACAGGCGTAACCTTCTGGCTTATTTACGGGATACTTCTTGTTAATATTCCCATGATAGTATTTAACGCAATAACTTTGGTTTTTGCGATTGCCATTCTAAGAAACATAATTAAATACAAGAAATGATCATTAGAGCGCTTATAATTTTCTGCACAGTGATTTTGCTTTCGGCTACAACGGCACAGGCAAATGAATTTGGCACCCTTGGTATTTCCAACCGTGACCTGCAGATAGCGCGCGAGGCATATAAATATTCCAAGAATGGTGACTGGCAGAACGCGCGTGAAGCAGCGCGCGAGGCATCTGATCCCATCATCTATAAAATAATCCTGTGGCGTGAATTCAAGGAAGCCCGCAACACCAGCTCTTCCGATATCCGCAGCTTCCTTGATCAGAACAAGAACTGGCCTCTGCGTGAACAGTTCAGCCGCCGCATTGGTATATTCACTAAAAATCCCGACAGCCAAAGCAGCTGGAAAGCACTTGCATCACGCGCGCGTGATCTGCTTGAGGACGGCAACCCGCAAGATGCCTTTGACACTGTAAAGAACAAATACAAAAACTATAACGGCGAATCCCGCTCTGACGCTCTCTGGCTTGCAGGCTGGATAGCGCTGCGGCACCTTAAAGACCCTAACACTGCGGTTGAATACTTTGACCGCCAGTTCCGCGAGGCAGGCACACCCATAACAAAGGCACGCGCCGCATACTGGGCGGGCCGCGCATATGAACAGGCGGGTGATAAAGACCGCGCAAGCGCATGGTACACGCAAGGCGCACGCTATCCTACATATTTCTATGGCCAGCTCGCAGCGCTTCGTATGAATGATGATTACGTGCTTGAACTGCCCGATTACTCTGCGCCAAATAACATAGATGCAAATAACTTCCTTGCCGATGAACGCATCCGTGCGGCTCGTATACTGGATGCTCTTGGCGATACTACAAACCCGCGACTGTTCCTTTTGAAATTCCTTGATGAAGATGGCCGCACGGTTTCAGATTACCTTCTGGTGGTGATGCTTGCTCAGCAAACAACCAACTATGAATGGGCCGTAATGGCGGGCAAAAAAGCCGCGCAGGTTGAAGTTCAGATTCCGCACGCGAATTACCCTGTTCTGATGTTTGAACCTCAATATATCGAAAAAGCGCTTATGATGGCTATCATCCGGCAGGAAAGCCAGCTTAACCGCTACGCAAAAAGCTCTGCCGGCGCGGCAGGTATGATGCAGCTTATGCCCGGCACAGCCGAGAATGTGGCAAAAATGGTCGGCGTTGATTATAGCTACGAGCGCCTGTTTGAGAAAGACTACAACATGACCCTTGGCAGCTTTTACCTTGGCAAGCGCGTAAAAGATTTTGACGGCTCTTATATTCTTGCGATTGCATCTTACAACGCCGGCATTGGCAACGTTAAGCAGTGGGTAAACCGCTTTGGTGACCCACGCCAGCTGCGCAGCCTTGAAGAGGTTGTAGACTGGATGGAGTCAATCCCGTTCGGCGAAACACGCAACTATGTTCAGCGCGTAATGGAAAACCTGCAAATATACCGTGCCCGCATTAACGGCAACCGCCACAAATTACAGCTTTACAAAGATCTTTTCAGATAAAACCCTTATTTTCCGCTAAAAATTCTGGACTGGCGCACTAAAAAATATAATCTTAATTCATGCAGATATACTTACCCATCGCTGAAATGCCGCTGGATGTTCTTTCCATCCTTCTGCTTGGTGCTGCGGCAGGTTTTTTAGCAGGCATGTTCGGTATTGGCGGCGGCTTCTTAATGAGCCCGTTCCTTATATTCATGGGAGTTAACCCTGCCGTTGCAGTTGCCAGCTCAACCAACCAGATAATTGCCTCATCCGTTTCCGGCTTTATGGCACACAAACGCCGCCGCAACGTAGATTTCAAAATGGCCGCCTATATGCTCATCGGCGGTTTTATCGGCTCATTCCTGGGCTCAGTTATATTCGCTGCACTTAAACGCATGGGACAAATAGACCTTGTTATTTCATTAAGCTATATCTTCTTCCTTGGCACTATCGGCATACTTATGGGCATTGAATCATTCAAGGCCATTCGCCACAAAAAAATAGGCGCGCCGCCAAAACCAAGAAAAGAACGCAACTGGCAGGATAACCTTCCGTGGAAAGTAGATTTCCCAAGCTCCGATATGACGGTTAGCGGAATATTACCTATCTCTATCGGCTTCGTAAGCGGCATGATCGTTTCAATCATGGGTATTGGCGGCGGCTTCCTTACTATCCCGGCCATGATCTATATACTTCGCATGCCAACAAGCATGGTTATCGGCACATCTCTTTTCCAAATGGTTATTATCACCGCCAACACAACCTTCTTCCACGCATATTACTCACATACTGTTGATATCGTGCTTGCCATGCTTCTCCTTATTGGCTCTGTATTCGGCGCGCAGTTCGGCACTAAAGCGGCATACAAACTACCGGCTGAGAATTTACGCGGCCTGCTTGCGCTGCTTATCATCGGAATTGCAATTCGTATGGCGATCGGGCTGTTCCTGCCGCCTTCTAACCCTTATTCGATCACGGCATTATAATGAGAACCGCAGTTATATTATTCAACCTTGGCGGGCCCGATTCGCTTGCAAACGTAAAGCCTTTCCTGTTCAATTTGTTCAATGATAAAGCAATTATTGCCGTCCCTCAGCCAATGCGCTACCTGCTTGCAAAACTGATATCAGGCAAACGCGAAGAAAAAGCTCAGGGCATCTACGCGCAAATGGGCGGACGCTCACCAATAGTTGAACTAACAGAACAACAGGCCAAAGCGCTGGAAGAACAACTGGGCGAAGGCTACAAGGTCTTTGTATGTATGCGCTACTGGCACCCGATGGCAAAAGAAGTTGCCGCGAAAGTAGCTGATTATGCACCCGATGAAATAGTACTGCTTCCGCTATATCCGCAATACTCAACCACCACCACTGCATCTTCATTCAAAGACTTTCTGGATAATTACGGCAATAATGACAATGTTATCTTCAGAAAGATCTGCTGTTACCCTGATAACGAATCATTCATCAACGCGCATATTGAACTTATAAAACCGCATTATGAAAAATATCCGGATGCACGCATTTTATTTTCTGCTCACGGATTACCAAAAAAAGTCATTGATGCAGGTGACCCTTACCAGTGGCAGGTAGAAAAAACCGCAAAAGCAGTTGCCGACAAATTAAATATTAAAGACTGGCTGGTTTGCTACCAGAGCAAGGTTGGCCCGCTTGAATGGCTAACGCCGAATACGGAAGATGAAATAAAACGCGCAGGCAACGAAGGAAAGGATATTATCCTGACTCCGATCGCCTTCGTGTCAGAACATTCTGAAACTCTGGTTGAGCTTGATATCCAGTTCAAAGAACTGGCACAGGAGGTTGGCGTAAAAAATTATATTCGCATCCCTGCCCTTGCAACTCATCCTGAGTTCATATCTTCACTTGCGGCTTTAGTGCGCAATAAAAAAGGGCAGAATAAGATCTGCCCTAATGAATTTTGTAAATGCGCTAATAACTAAACGCGCGAGTGCTGTCGCGAACCGCCTTTACCGCGCTTATTCAGGATATCCTGATATGATGTTGCTCCACGCACTTTATCAAAACCGTACTTTTCAAGGTAATCACTAAGCATGATTACATCACCTTCAGTTTCGTCCGCTTCTTCCACAACTAATTTATATGCCGCTAGCATTTTTACGCTCCCGATTTTTCAAATTGCTGTACTTTTGCCCTGAATTCTTCAATTTGCAAAAGGATTTTACGTAGAGCCGAATTTACGCGGATTTTTACCGCGTTGGTTGGCCTTTCACCACTCTCAATAATATTACTGAAATCTTCAGCAATAATATTTGCAGATTCTTCTATTTGCTGAACCAGCGGTTCAATTTCCGCCAAAAAAGCTTCATGGTCTGTAACCGAGTCATGATACGCAGTTTTAAGGATATTTTCAGCATGGTCATACAGGCTGGCGATCTTGTCATAGACAAGGTCAAAATCCTCTTCCAGCTGATTTACCGTCTCGTTCATCTATCTCAAAAAATTTTTATTACAAAAATCTTACTCAAAGTACCACAAATTTTAAATATTGTAAACACTTTTTTAATAAAGTCGAACTAGACTACGCAATTTCTATATTAAACAGGATGATAATTCTTGCTTGCTATATATAAATAATATTGCTAATCAGTTCAGCCATATCGTTAGGGTCTATCTTATAGGGCAATCCTACTAAATGTAAAGTGTAATTGCGAAGCATTAGCAATTAACCCTTTGTGTTAACAGACCTAAACGAACTTCAACCCTCAGACCTTGGTTGAAGAATAATGCGGAGGGGTGGCCAAGTGCCATGTCTTCGTCAGAAGACTACATAAAATTAAGCCACGCGGCCTAGCTGCCGGTTTAATATGCGGAGGGGTGGCCGAGTGGCTGAAGGCGCTAGTTTGCTAAACTGGTGTAGGGGGTAAACCCTTACCGTGGGTTCGAATCCCATCCCCTCCGCCACATACACGTCAGGCGAGTATTTTTCGTTACGCCTAGGTTGCAGCCTCTGAGAGCCTTGGATTTAGCCATTCTTCAGACCTCTGAACCAATAGTGAAAGTTTGAACTTTTTGACTGCAAAATTTCAAAGAATCTGCCTGAACTTTTTAAATCGCATAGTTTGAATTCCCTCCGCCTAGGCATTATTTGGCTCAAACCCTCATGAAACCCAGGTTTAGAGCCAAATAGGTGATAGTACTTTGACCTCTGAACTAAATTTGCCTGAAGTTCAGAGGTATGTTATTAGAATAGAAAAATCGGAGAGTATCATATGAAATTTATACACATATTTGCCCTTTTAATAATTTTATCGGCTTGTGTAAGCAAACCTGATGGAATGGGAGAGGTTGCAAAAGTAAACAATTTAGGTCAGCTTGAAGGTACATATCTAAATCAACCCACCGAAGCTGGATCTCATTTATCATGGATATTGTTTCCTAGGGACAAAAACAATAATGCTCCTTATGGTAGCAATTTTAAGTATATCAAAGTTACTAAAATAAATGAAAAACAACTTCGTGTAATTGGTCTTAATGATAGAAATGAAGCGCTACGTAATGAGATATTCACTGAAGGCGATGATTTCACTTTTGAAAATGGTGAGATAAAACTGAAATCGGATACTAGAGTTCTTGATTATAAAGCTGGCGATTATTTTTTAGGCGTAACACATGACACTAATAGTTTTGTTTTAAATGAAAAAGGTGATGCTGTTTACAAAAACGAAGGTGGCGGAGCTGGGTTGTTACTATTTCCACCAATGCCAATAGCAGCAAAAGGAACTGATTATTTTCAGTATAAAAAATTATACTAGTGGTTGAAAATATTACAGCTAAGAATTTCGCTTCTAAAGCGAGTCGGTTTTCTGTAAGCTAGGCTGGCGGCGGTGAGGTGGTTTTATTTCCATACCCTCAGCCCCGCCATTATTTGAACAAACAAATTATTGTTTTTAAAATATGAACAACAATAACATAGCTTTGTGGATGGACTCAGTTAATGGCTGGTATGACCAAAAACTAATAGCCCACTCCAAAATTATCGCAACCAATCAGATTCTTTTGACTCCCGGCAAAATAGAAGGTTTTGGATTTCATTTTTCCAGAGATCTTATTCCCGTTAAAGGCAACCTTACCTCAACTATTGAACCTGAATTCAAACTAGAGCCATCTAAGAACGGGACGTATATTTTAAGCTTCCAAAACTGGGATAATTTAAGCCCGTCTGCAAAAATAGTTTTTGAAACGCTACGCAAAAGATCTAATTAAACTCCTCCCGCAGCGCAGCAAATGGATACAAGTTTATGCATCCTTAGCCGCTAATTAAACTATCGGCGCTATAATAGGCATCAGAGGTTTGGAAAAATGAAAGGGTGCTTACTAGCCCTTGCCCTATTACTGGGAGCTTGCGCAACCACAGCCGAAACGCTGGATAGACCCCTTGCCTCTGAAGAGGACGGCAACCTTTTTACCGATGCAGTATCAAGCACATTTTACGGTGTAGTTGACACCGTCAAAACCCCTTTTTATGACCTTGGACTTATAAGGGACGATATCCCCCAAGAGCTGAAAGCCGCCGCAGGCAACCCCTATGGCCAGCCCGCCACTAAAAAATGCAAAGCGATATTAGAAGAGATAGCAAAACTAAATGAACTGCTCGGCGACGATAAATACGCGGTAGAAGTTATAGTGGCAAACAATAACGCCGAAGAGGAAGAAAGCTACCTTTCAGAAGGTATTCAGCTTGCCAGTACAATGGCTATTAGCAAAGCCGGCAAAAAGGTCGCCCTGCCTTTCCGCGGGCTTATACGACGGGTAAGCGGCACATCCGCGCATGAAAAAAAATCACAGAAAGCTTATGATGCCGGAGAGATAAGACGCGCCTACCTGCGCGGGCTTGCAGATGGCTCGGCAACAAACTGCTATAAACAGCCAAAGAAAAAAGCTAAAACCGTAAAACAAACCAAAGATGCTTAATTTATCAGGCAACTTTTATAAGCTCACCTTCATATTCAATTAAATGCCCAAAAAACGGTAATGAGGTATGTATGAAAAAATGGAACCTGCCTCCCTGCTCCGTCTCACGCGCAATAACTTTAGGGCGCAAAAAACGCATTTGCGGGATTCCGAAAATATAAACCTGCTGCAATTCCAGATCCAGCATCTGCTCATTGACCACGATCTTAAAAACCAGCGTGGTAAAATTCAGCCTTTCATAAAGCAGGTCACCCACCTGCCACTGGAGTGATTTAAACGGTTTCCCATTAAATCTTCTGCTCCACAACTCTTTTTCACCTTTTGCCTGCAGGTTAACCTTAACCTCAACATCCTCTCCGCTTTTGGGTAATGATAATATATCGGCAAAAAGGTTTGAAAGCTTACCTCTGCCACGTTTTACGCGGCAATTACCCGCATAGTTAAGCTCAGTTGTTACATTATGCAGTTCCTGCACCGCTTTTGGCATAACAGCATATTTTTCACCCAGGATACGCCTGTATAACGACATCTACACACCTTTGCTTCAATGCAGATAATTTATCATTCCCTTTAGGAAAAACAACAAATCAACAGGCTAAAAGCTTAAATAGGCTGGATTATATAAGTGCTATCATCAAAAATGAGCGCATGGGTAAACTGGCGTCAAGG
>CAYVII010000001.1:0-28930 GCA_964451475.1 uncultured Rickettsiales bacterium | reverse complement strand
ATAAAATGGCACCTGCCCTTCGTAAGGTTTATGACCAGATGGCAGAGCCGCGCTGGGTTATTTCAATGGGTTCATGCGCAAACGGCGGCGGCTATTATCACTATTCATATTCAGTAGTTCGCGGATGTGACCGTATCGTTCCGGTTGACGTGTACGTTCCGGGATGTCCTCCAACTGCAGAAGCTCTTCTTTACGGCATCTTGCAGCTTCAAAAGAAAATTACGCGTACAAGGAGGTTCCGTGCCTAATAGCTACGCATCTGAAGGACTTACAAATAACGAATTCAAGGAATACCTGCTTCAGGAAATGCCTAAAGCGGTAGATGATATTGTTATCACTCCGGCTGAAACTCTGGTCATTGCACGCGCAGAGAAAATTGCTGACCTGCTGCATTTTTTAAAGACAGATCAGAATTGCAGCTTTGAACAGCTAACGGCAATAACGGCATGTGACTGGCCCGCAGACCAGAACAGGTTTGAAGTTGTTTACTGTCTGCTAAGTCTAAAGTTCAACCGCCGCATTATTGTAAAAATACGCACTAATGAAGAAACGCCTGTTAAATCAGCCGGTCTTATTTATAAGTCTGCCGGCTGGTATGAGCGCGAAGTGTGGGACATGTACGGCGTTAAATTTGCCGGTCACCCTGACCTTCGACGCATACTTACAGATTACGGTTTTGAGGGCCACCCGCTTCGTAAAGATTTCCCTTTAACTGGTTATTACGAAGTGCGTTACGATAACGAACAGAAAAAAGTTGTTTACGAAGAAGTTAACCTGAACCAGGAATTCCGTACGTTTGACTACCTTTCACCTTGGGAAGGCGCAAAGTATATTTTACCGGGTGATGAAAAAGCTAACTAGGAGACCATATGAAAAAGTTCCTTCTTATTACTTCTGCACTGCTAATATCTTCATGTGCTTCAATTATTGAAGGTAGTACGCAAACCCTTACTGTTGCAACTTCACCTTCAGTTCCTTCAAACTGCTCGGTAAAAGGCGAAGATTACAATACTTCTTTCAATGCCCCCGGCACTGTGAACGTTCCAAAGTCGGTTAAACCTATTGAGATCACATGCGTTCCGCAAAACGGAAGCGCATCTGGAACTGCCAAAGTTCTTTCTGACGTGGGTGCATGGGGTTACGGCGGTGCGGCATTGACTCTTGGCGTAGGTGCTATAGTTGACGCAAGCACGGGCGCGGCAAATAAATATCCTGACAATATTATTATAACTCTTGGCCAGAACACCGTGCTTGGCCAATCATCAATGAACAGTAACGCGAATTTCAATCAGTAATGACCATCAATATCGAGCAAATGATAGAGTCCCGCGAGGACGATAAAGTAACCATCAACTTTGGTCCGCAGCACCCTGCGGCGCACGGCGTTCTGCGTTTGATACTGGAAATGGAAGGTGAGGTTGTTGACCGTGCCGATCCGCATATCGGCCTGCTCCACCGCGGCACTGAAAAGCTGATTGAATATAAAACATACTTGCAGGCGCTACCTTATTTTGACAGGCTTGATTACGTTGCTCCAATGAATCAGGAGCACGCATATTCACTGGCAGTTGAAAAACTTTTAGGTTGCGAAATTCCTGCCCGCGCACAAGCCATTCGCGTTGTGTACGCTGAAATTTCACGCATACTTAACCACATCCTGAACGTAACTACAGGCGCGCTTGACGTTGGCGCAATGACGCCGCTTCTATGGCTGTTTGAAGAACGTGAGAAAATGCTGGAATTCTATGAGCGCGCATCCGGTGCTCGCTTCCACTCAGCTTACTTCCGTCCGGGTGGAGTAGCGGCAGATATTGACCAGCGCCTTATTGATGATATTTACAAATTCACTGAAACTTATCCTAAGATACTGAACGATGTTGATGAGCTTTTAACCGAGAACCGTATTTTTAAACAGCGTACTGTTGATATTGGGGTGGTTTCAAAAGAAGAAGCGTTCGAGTGGGGCTTTAGCGGCCCGATGCTGCGCGGCTCAGGCGTTGCGTGGGACTTGCGCAAAAGCCAGCCATATGACGGCTACGAGAATTATGAATTTGATATACCGATCGGTAAAAACGGTGACTGCTATGACCGTTACCTTATCCGCATGGAAGAAATGCGCCAGAGTCTAAAAATTATCAAACAGGCATGCGAAAAAATGCCTTCCGGCCCTGTTAAAACGTCTGATAAAAAAGTAGCTCCTCCAAAACGCTCAGAAATGAAGCATTCAATGGAAGCGCTTATCCACCACTTCAAACTTTACACTGAAGGTTACCGCGTTCCCGCAGGTGAAACATATACTGCCGTTGAAGCGCCTAAAGGTGAATTCGGCGTATACATAGTTTCTGACGGCACAAACAAACCTTACCGCTGCTTCTGCCGCGCGCCCGGTTTTGCGCATCTTCAGGGCTTAGACTTCATGAGCAAAGGCCACTTGCTGGCCGACGTAACCGCTCTTATTGCAACACAGGATATCGTATTTGGAGAGATCGACCGATGAAAAAAATATTCACATTTCTACTACTGGCTCTAATCGCTTCACCTGCAATGGCAGATGACATGTACTCAAAATCAGTGCTGGTTACTCAAGGTATAGCAGAACTTGAAGTTAAGCCTGATTTTGTGAGCATCAGCGCTAACCTTAACAGCCGCGATAAAGATCTGGCAAAAGCTAAAAAGCTGAACGATGAAAGTTACGCAAAGATACTAAAAGACCTTACCGGTAAATTCGGGATGAAAAAAACCGATATTAAAGGTAATTCGCTTTCTATCAACCCTGTTTATAAAAACTGCTACGATGAAAAAGGTAATTACAAAAAATGCGATCAGACAGTGATTGATTACTACGATGTAAATCGTAGCCTGAATATTAAACTGACCGACCTTACAAAATACGATGCTGTACTGGAAGGCCTGGCTGAAAGCGGATATGCAAGCGTAAATAGCGGCCAGTATGGCGTTACTGAAATTACCCCTCATAAAGATAAAGTGCGCGATATGGCAATTGAAGCTGCAAAAGCAAAAGCGGAAAAAATCGCTAATAAGCTTGGCGTAAAACTTAAAAAACCCGTGCGCTATGAAGGTTATGAAGACAATATAGTTTACCCAATGGCACAAATGCGCGGCAAGTTTATGGGTACTGCAAATGCAGCTGCAGAAGCAATGCCTGTTACAGACACTGAAATACTTGGCAGCATCAAACTAAACTCTAACGTTACGATAACTTACGAAATTGAATAATCATGGCTAAAGCTAAAAAGACAGAACCTGCAAAGTTTGAATTCACCGCAGAAAATAAAAAGGCGGCAGACAAGCATATTGCAAAATACCCTGAGAACCGCCACTTTTCAGCGGTAATGCCGCTACTTGATATTGCACAGCGCCAAAACGGCGGCTGGCTTTCTCAGGAATGTATTGAATATGTGGGTGATTACCTGAACATGCCATATATCCGCGTGCAGGAAGTTGCCACTTTCTATGAGCAATACCATACAGAAAAAGTGGGCGAGAACGTTGTTTGGGTTTGCCGTACAACCCCGTGCTGGCTGCGTGGCTCTGATAATATTCTTGATGCCTGCAAAAAACACATGAACATTGAAGTTGGTGAAACTACATCTGACGGTAAATTTACATTGAAAGAAATGGAATGCCTTGGCGCTTGCGTAAACGCACCGATTCTTTGGGTGAATGATGATTACTATGAAGACATCACGCCTGATGAAACTACTAAAATTCTAAAAGAACTTAAAACAGGCAAACGCCGTCCTGCTGGCAGCGTTATAGGCCGCCAATGCTCTGCCCCTGAAGGGTTTAAGCCGAAGGAGGCTAAGTAATGCAAAAAGACCGACAGATAGAACGTTATAAGTATATAAAAGGCCTGACTTTCACTGTACTATTCATAACTGCGTTGGCCTTCGTTGCATTGGTACTTGATTCAATGAAAATATTTTATCAACTGACGTCTATTGGACTTGGGATTTCATGTGGTGGTCTTGTAAGTTTATTTTACAAGGAAAGAAAAAATTTGAGGAACGGCAATGCTTGATGCTAAAGATAAAATTTTCACTAACCTTTATGGCGTAGAAAGCTATGGCCTTAAAGCTGCGCAAAAGCGTGGTGATTGGGATAAAACAAAAGACATCCTTGCTTGGGGGCACGACAAAATTATTGAAGAAGTAAAAGCTTCCGGCCTACGCGGCCGTGGCGGCGCCGGCTTCAGTACCGGTATGAAGTGGAGCTTTATGCCAAAAGCAGACCCTCGTCCTAGCTACCTTGTAGTAAATGCCGATGAGTCTGAGCCTGGTACATGCAAAGACCGTGATATTTTACGTAATGATCCGCACAAACTAATTGAAGGCTGCTTAATTGCCGCTTTCGCTATCCGCGCACACGCAGTTTATATCTACATCCGCGGCGAGTTTTACAACGAAGCAGTAAACCTGCAAAACGCAATTGATGAAGCATACGAAGCAGGTTTAATTGGTAAGAACGCATGCAAATCCGGCTGGGACTGCGATGTTTATTTGCACCGTGGCGCTGGCGCATATATCTGTGGTGAAGAAACTGCGCTTATTGAAAGCCTGGAAGGCAAAAAAGGCCAACCGCGCCTCAAACCCCCTTTCCCTGCAGGTGCGGGCCTTTATGGCTGCCCTACAACGGTTAACAACGTTGAGTCTATTGCAGTTGTTCCAACAATACTTCGCCGTGGTGCAAGCTGGTTTGCCGGAATTGGCCGCCCGAACAATGTAGGCACAAAAGTTTACTGCATTTCCGGCCATGTAAACAAGCCTTGCAACGTTGAGGAAGCAATGGGTATTCCGTTAAAAGACCTGATTGAAAAACATGCCGGCGGCGTACGCGGCGGTTGGGATAATCTACAGGCAATTATTCCGGGCGGTTCATCTGTTCCTGCCCTTCCAAAGTCGATATGTGATGAAGTGCTGATGGATTTTGATAGCCTTCGTGCTGTACGTTCCGGCCTTGGCACTGCGGGTATTATCGTAATGGATAAATCAACAGATATCGTTGAAGCAATTTGCCGTCTTTCGCATTTCTATAAGCATGAGTCTTGCGGCCAGTGCACTCCTTGCCGTGAAGGTACAGGCTGGCTTTACCGTACAATGAAGCGTATGGTTAAAGGCAACGCAGAGATTGAAGAGATTGACCGTCTGGAAGAACTGACACGCCAGATAGAAGGTCATACGATCTGTGCACTTGGCGATGCCGCAGCATGGCCGGTACAGGGGCTTATCCGCCACTTCCGCCCGGAGCTGGAAGAGCGCATTAAAAAGTACAAAGCTAAGTACAAAACAGCAGCTTAAAGCGCATGAAATCATCCCTGCCACACATACTGGTTGTTGATGATGATAACCGCCTTCGCGCATTACTGCGCAAATTCCTTACAGAAAGCGGCTTCATGGTAGTTGGTGCAGAATCGGCGCATACAGCGCGTGAACATCTGGCGTACATGCAGTTTGACCTGATTGTGCTTGATGGCATGATGCCAAAAGAAACCGGTTTTGATTTTCTAAAAAAACTGCGCACTACGTCAGATATTCCCGTGCTGATGCTAACAGCAATGGGCGAAAGCGCCGATAGGATAAGCGGACTTGAAAATGGCGCTGATGATTATTTGACCAAACCTTTTGAACCAAAAGAACTGGTCTTGCGCATCAACTCAATATTAAAGCGCACCCAACCTGTAAAAGGCATAAAAGTTGAAACCAGCGGCAACCTTACAACAGCCGAGGAAAATCTGCTGGAGCTACTTTCTGCCAATATGAACCGCGCAATATCACGCGCTGAGATATCCCAAAAATACGGCATAGACGAACGTGCGGTTGACGTGCAAATTGCCCGCTTGCGCAAAAAACTGACCAACCCTAACCAGATACAAACGGTTCGCGGTGAAGGTTACAAGCTTATAAATTAAAAACCAAACAGGTGGCGGTGCTTTAAATAGCCGTAAATCAGCGGTATCCAGATAAGTGATGTAGTGGTAATACCCTTAACGGTCTGGTACGTTATCCAGATATAGAAAGCCCGTTTGCCGTACTTTCCTTTGTTTTTGTACTGCTTTACGCGCTTAAAAAAGTTGGGCTTTTTTTGTTCCATATTGCTATTTGGGGGGCATTATGTTAATTACCTGCCCCTATGTCAAACCATAAAAAATACAAGATAGGCCTAATTCAAATGGCCTGTGACCGTGATAGCAAAAAAAGCCTGAAAACAGCGCTTAAGCTAATGGAAGAAGCTGCCTCTAAAAAAGTAGATGCCATTCTTTTACCTGAACTTTTTATGAATGATTATTTCTGCCAGTACGAAGACCCCGCTCTTTTTGAACTGGCTGAACCAATTCCCGGCCCAACCACTCAGGCACTTTCCGAGTTCGCAAAAAAACATAAAGTAGTTGTTGCAGGCAGCATTTTTGAAAAACGCACCGCCGGAATTTACCACAATACATCGGTTATACTTGAGCGTGACGGCACACTAAGCGGTATCTACCGTAAAATGCACATCCCGCACGATAATAAATTCTACGAGAAATATTATTTCACCCCCGGTGACCTTGGATATAAAAGCTTTGATACATCCGCAGGTAAAATAGGCACGCTTGTATGCTGGGATCAATGGTATCCTGAAGCTGCACGCCTTACGGCATTAAAAGGCGCTGAAACGCTAATTTACCCAACCGCTATCGGCTGGCAGCCCGATGACGTGGAAAACTCAGATAAACCGCAAGAACAAATGTTCGCCGAACAGCTTGATAGCTGGATAACCATTCAACGCGCGCACGCAATTGCAAACGGCGTTTATGTTGCGGCTATCAACCGCGTTGGCACTGAAGGCGGAATTAAATTCTGGGGCAATAGCTTTGTGGCTGACCCTTACGGCAAAATAATCGCACAGGCCGATAGCTCATCTGAATGTGTATTGATTGCAGAAGTTGATATGACAGCAACTGAAGAAAAACGCAAATTCTGGCCGTTCATGCGTGACCGTCGCATAGATTCTTACACCAACATCACAAAGCGCTTCGATGACCAGCAATAATTTTACTATGCCCGCAGAGTGGGAAAAACACGTGGCAACATGGCTTAACTGGCCGCATTACACGCTGGATTGGCCCGCAAAGTTTGGCCCCATACCATGGGCATTCTCTGAAATGGGGCGTTATATCTCCTATTCGGAAAAGCTGCGCCTTATAGTTAAGAACAAAAACTACAAAGCTCAGGCGTTAAAATATCTTGAAAAAGCCAATGCTAATATGGACAACGTTGAAATATACGAAATTCCTACAAACCGCGGCTGGATGCGTGATTCTGGCCCAATATTCGTAAAGAACAAAGCCGGCGAAAAAGCATTCTGCAACTTCCGCTTCAACGCATGGGCAAAATACAAGAACCATAAGTTTGATAACCAAGTCCCGACCGAAATAAACAAACACTTCAAGCTTAAAGAAATTGTGCCGATGCACAAAGGCAAGCAGGTAGTGATGGAAGGCGGCGCGCTGGATGTTAACGGCAAAGGCACGATATTAGTTACCGAAGAATGCCTGCAAAGCCCAATACAGGAACGCAACCCCGGCTTTACCAAGGATGATTACGCCGAAGTATTTTCTAAATATCTTGGTGCTCCTGATGTTATCTGGCTGGAAAACGGGATCGCCGGCGATGATACTCACGGCCATGTAGATGATATAACACGCTTTGTTAATTCAGATACAATTGTAACCGTGGTAGAATCTAACAAGAAAGAAGTGAATTACAAACACCTGCAGGAAAATCTAAAACGCCTGAAGCGCACGAAGTGCAATATTATTGAGTTGCCTATGCCAAAGCCTGTGCTTTACGGTGATTTCCGCCTGCCCGCATCTTACGGCAACTTCCTTATTACGAATAAATACGTAATGGTTCCAACCTTTAATGATCCGAATGACCGTATCGCACTAAACGTGCTTGCAGAATGCTTTCCTAAACGCGAAGTTGTGGGCATCCACGCGCTGGATCTGGTGCTTGGCCAGGGAACAATTCATTGCCTGACACAACAGGAACCGGCTTAATGCTGCTCGTAAGATCACAGATAAAAAAATCTGAGATCGCCGAAAAAGGCTGCTTTACCCGTGAGAAAATAAAGAAAGCTGCAGTAGTGGGTATTTTAGCATTCCAGGCTAATGCAATAACTGAAAAAGAATATGATGCAGCTCAAAAGCAAAAGAATAAGCGCGTTACAGAAACAGCCATTCGCTGGGTTGGGAATATATTTTTAGTAAATAAAAAAGGTGAGTATAAGGTTGAAGATAAACTGTGAACCATTCGGAAAAGCCAAACCTGTTGTATCACTGCGGTATTTTGTTTGCATTGCGTAATATCAGGGCAGGTGAGGAACTTACGGTCGATTACCGTTACTTCCTAAGCCCTAATGACGCAAACCCTGTTCACGACACAAAAACCGGCAAAGTTATAAAAGGATTTAATGCAAAAAAGAGCCTGCGCGAATCAACAAAAGAATTGATAAAGCTTATAAACTAGCTGTTACGGCCCTTAAAGTCTTCGTAGCCAAATTCTTTTACTACGCGGTACTTGCCCTGCTCGTCCAATATACCGATATCAGGTAGAGGAATGCCATTGAAGGTGGTGTTTTTTACCATGGCATATTGCATCATGTCTGTGAATACAACTTTATCTCCAACTTTTAGCGGCTCTTTAAATGCATAATCACTAATAACATCGCCGGTGAGACAGGTTTTGCCGGTAAATAAATATTTATGCAGGTTACCCTCTGCGTCACCTATTACATTAGGACGGTAAGGCATTTCAAGTACATCCGGCATATGGCACGTTGCAGATGTGTCAAGTATTGCTATTTGCTTTTCATTGAACACAAAATCCAGCACCGTGGAAACAAGATAACCGGTATTATAAACCAGCGCCCCACCCGGCTCTATTATTGCCTTAACGCCATGCTTTTGCTGAAAATCGTTTAGCGCGTTTATCAGCTTTTCAGTTTCATAACCGGCAAAAGTAAAGTAATGGCCACCACCAAAATTCACCTCTTTCACACGCGCAATCTGCGCTGCATAGTTTTTAGATATATGATTTATAAAGTTAGCAGATTCTTCTGCGTTACTTTCGCATAATGCATGAAAATGCAGGGCATCTAAATTCTCAGGCAAGCTATTTGCATCAATAACGCCAAAACGGCTGCATGGTGCACACGGATTATAAAGAGCGGTTTTAACCTGTGAAAGCTGCGGATTGATACGCATACCAAGTTTAGCATTGGGTAATTTACTAGCGTAACGTTCGTACTGGGTTGCTGAGTTAAAATAAATATGGTCGGCAACTTTTGCCAGCTCTTCAATTTCCGTGTCATCATAAGCGGGCGAATATGCGTGCACTTCCTTGCCGAATTCTTCATGACCAAGTTTAGCTTCATACAAGCCGCTGGCGGTTGTACCGTCAAGAACATCTTTTAAATAATCAAAGGCAGAGAACATGGACCAGCTTTTTAGAGCCAGAATAATTTTAACTCCTGTTTTTTGCTTGATGAAAGCCGCTTTCTCAAGGTTAGCCTTAAGGCACGCAACATCCAGCACATATGCAGGTGTTTTTATCTTTGAGGTATCCAGCATTACGCCGCTAGCTTGAAGTTCACCGGCTCAGTTTTTTCAACTATATCCAGCTCTTTTACAGACCAAGGGAGGCCCTGCTTTGCAAGCTCTTCAAGGAACACATCAGGATTGAACTCTTCAACGTTCATAACACCCGTGCCGCTCCACAAGCCCTTCATGACCATAAGCGCGCCCGTAGCCGCCGGAACTCCTGTAGTATATGAAACAGCCTGCGCTTTAACTTCTTTGTTGCACATAGCATGGTCACACACATTATAGATGATGTATTTCTTCTCCTTACCGTCTTTGATACCTTGTATCACGCAGCCGATAGAAGTTTTGCCATGATAGTTCTCGGCAAGTGAAGAAGGTTCAGGCAATAGCGCTTTCAGGAATTGAAGTGGAATGATTTCCTGACCGTTATACATAACAGGGTCAATACGAGTCATGCCCACACTTTGCAGAACATCAAGATGTTTGATGTAGTTGTCAGAGAATGTCATCCAGAAGCGCGCGCGTTTAAGCGTAGGAAAATTCTTCACGATAGACTCAAGCTCTTCGTGATATATAAGATATGACTTTTTAGGGCCAACTTCAGGATAATCAATATCGCGGCCAATAGACAGGGCTTTGATCTCATGCCATTCGCCATTCTCAAAATAACGGCCATCCTGAGTTACTTCGCGGATATTAATTTCAGGGTTGAAGTTGGTAGCAAATGATTTGCCGTGGTCACCGGCGTTGCAGTCAATAATGTCCAGATAATGAATTTCATCAAACAGGTGCTTTGCTGCATATGCAGTGAAAATATTGGTAACGCCCGGGTCAAAACCGCAGCCTAGAACTGCAAGCAGGCCAGCCTTTTTGTAACGCTCCTGATAAGCCCACTGCCAGCTATATTCAAACTTTGCAACGTCTTTAGGTTCATAGTTTGCAGTATCAAGGTAGTGCACGCCGGTTTCAAGGCATGCGTCCATGATTGGCAGATCCTGATAAGGAAGGGCCATATTCACAACCAGTTCAGGCTTAAATTTGCGGATAAGAGCAGCAACCGCCTTTGCATCATCGGCATCAATTTGCGAAACTTCAATTGGCGTAGCGCATTCCTTAGCAACTGCTTCACATTTAGAAACAGTACGGCTTGCAAGATGGATGTTCTTAAAAACATCACGGCACAGCGCCGCTTTTTTAGCAACAACACTACCCGCCGCGCCTGCGCCGATTATTAGCAAATTACCTTTCACTGAATTTTCGCTCATATCTTTTCCTTTTTAGTCCTGGTCTTTAGTTAGTTTAATGGTTCTAAGGATATTATCCAGTTCCTTCATAGAACCATTAGTTTCGTCACCTCTTACAGTAGCTCTTATAAGAATGAAATGATTTCCTTTATGCACCATCCATACTTTTATTTTCTGAGGGTATTTCACACCCTCATGCATCATTGACTTGCTTATATAGGCAAATGCGGCGCTATGCCCGTCTACCTTTGATTTTGCAGGGCTTTTTATAACTTTCCAGTCATCTGCCGACTTTGATATATTACCAAGCAGCCACTCCAGAACGTTCATAGGGTCGGTAGTGCCATACTCGCTGGCAGGATGCGCGCTTATCTCTATATTCGGGTTAAGGTCATTATAAGGCTCAAGATATTTAGCGACCGTAATAACAAGGTTTTGCGTTTCATCCCTGTCAAAGAACCAGTCAGAAGGTTTTGTTATGGTTATGCCTTTAGATTGATCAGTGTAGATATTGATATTTTCTGCCTGAGCAGTACCTGAGGTAAGCAGGAAAACAAGTATAAGGATTTTTAGGATTGCCTTCATTATGACCTCTGAATTAAAAACAAAAACCAAAGCCCCGCCTTTTAAGGGGCGGAGCTGGTTCATTTAATTTACTTCCTGAATTTAGTTATAGCCGTTTTGCCTCGTGTAGCAATTTTTTCTGCTGCCACTTTTGGCATTTCCTGCGTACGGCGGAAGATAGACATAATAGGCTGGTCTTCAGACTCAGCTTCAACATATTTGCCAAAGCCATTGAAGTCCGAGCGCATTGAAAGCGAGTAAGCTCCCAACTGACCGATCTCTATATAGTCACCTTCCTGAATATCGGCAGGAAGCATGAAAGGACCTTTCATCATGTCAATGCTATCGCATGTCGGGCCATAAAATATGAACGGAGCATATTCCGTGTCAAAATCAGTACCTTTTGTGCGCATTGCTTTTGTAGGGAACACGAATTCAGGCTGACCGGCATCAAACAGGCCACCATATGTACCGTCGTTGATGTAAAGAGCGTTATCTTTACGAAGATCGACACGCACAACAAGTGAGCCGCTTTCAGCAACAAGCGCCCTGCCCGGTTCGCACCATAGCTTAACGTTACCGCCAAGATCCAGCTTCATGAAGCTGCGGTGGATAGTTTGCATATAACGCTCAAGGTCAGGCGGGTTCATACCGGGGTAAACTGACGGGAAGCCCCCGCCAACGTCGATAATATCAACTTTAACGCCGGATTCATCAATTATACGGCCCGCTTTTTCGATAGCCTCAGAGAATGCATCAGGATGCATTGACTGCGAACCAACATGGAAACAGATACCCAGTTTTTTGCTGAACTTACGCGCATATTTAAGGAACTCCGCCGCCTCATCGCAAGCCATACCGAATTTCTTAGACAAAGAAATTTCAGCGTAAGGCGAGTTGATTGCGATACGCACCATAAGACGCAGGTCTTTTGCATAGTTGGTTGAAGCAAGTATCTTCTCCAGCTCAACATAACTATCCAGCGAGAAAGTTTTGATGCCATGCTCAAAGTAAGCCTTCGCAATAGCTTCGCGCGGCTTTACAGGATGCATGTAATACATCTTAGCTTCAGGAGCTACAGACTTTACCAGCTCAATCTCGGCCAGTGACGCAACATCAAAATTCTTGATGCCGGCATCATAGATCTGCCTGATCACGGCAGGATGCGGGTTGGTCTTTACAGCGTAAAGTACCTTGCCTTTAAAATTTGATTTGAACCATTTTGCAGCCTTGCTCACAATGTGAGGGCGGTGAATGTACATAGGCTCAGAAGGAGAAACAGCATTAACTGCTGCAACTACGTCGCGGTATTTGTCCATCTCATAAAATCCCAAAGTTATTCGTTTTAACAAATAACTGATTTGGCTTTAATGGTTGGCCTCCCTAAGGTAGTACTATTACATACCAGCTTGGTTTCCCCTATATACCGCTTCAGTGTCCCAAAGTGTAGAGTGGTTTAGGCTCTACGAATTATATAACACGTTTTCTACAAATTTTCAAGTGAATGTAAAGAACTTTTTTCACCTGTTTTGCAAAAAATTTGCCATGTCTTTTTATAGCTCTTTTTTGACATGCCCGGAATAAATTTTACATTCCGGCCTCAAGTTGGGAAATAAAGTTTTCATGGCATTGCACCTGCGCATCATAATGCAGTGCAGCAAATATTGTAACATCTCATGTACTTACAGAGTTTTTAAGCCAAATTTTACTATTTTAGGACTATAATAAGATTATGAAACCTATCCGCGCCGTTGTTCTTTACACCAGTGGCCATATTGGCAGCACGGTTGCGCTCAATCTTCTGGATACCGCACCCGAGATTGAGATAGTGGGCATGCTTCGCGCCAAGCCAATACCCGTAACTAAAAAAGGTGATAGCGCCCTAAAAAAATACTTCCGCAAAATTGGCCTGCGTTTTGCCCTTACACTTTACTTCCAGCACAAAGTTGCCCGCGCGCTAATTTATCTTACCAGTTTAATTCCCGGCAAGCACACTGCCCTTGTGCCGATCAAAAAATTGGCAAAGCGCAAAAACATAGATGTCATGGATTGTCCTAACGTAAATACTATTGAAGCGGCAGAATTTATTCGCAGGCACAAACCCGATGTTATTCTTTCATGCTTCTTCAGCCAGCTTATAGAAAAAGATATACTTCATCTTGCGCCGCACGGAGTATGGAATATGCACCCTGGCTACCTGCCAAAATACCGCGGAGCTATCAGCTATTTCTGGGTACTGAAGAACAACGAATCTAAAGCCGGTGTAACTATCCATAAAATGGATGAAGGCATAGACACCGGCGGTATACTTGAGCGCAAAGAATTTCGTATTCCTGAAAACGCAACACAGCAGCAAGTGCTAGTGGAGGCGGCTCTTATTGGTGGCAGGCTGATTCAGAAAGTGGCACGAAGACTAATAAAATGCGGTGAATTAAAGCCAATTGATGTAAGCAGTGAAAAAGAGCAGTATTTCGCAATGCCTACAAAAGAGGAATTCAACTACTACCGTTCGAAGCGCGCATATTACCGTATAACAGATATTGCCAAGGTAATGCTGGCGGGAATAAAAAACCGCAAAATGCGCCGCCATAAAAACTTTAGCATGATGCTAAAAAGCTTCCTATTTATGTAATAAGCACAATATATGTGCAAAAAGGAACGGCCCGGGATTTTACTTCCGGGCCGCAACTAGGGATAAACATGGTTGGGTAATTTCTTAGAAATTAAAGCCTATGAACACGCCATCACGCCTTGGATGGTAGTAGTCATATCTATATCCATAATGCTTGTAATATGGCCTATAGTAGCCGTAACGGGGAGGAGCATAGTAATAGTTATGAACTACCCTGTGTTTTTTATAATGACCGCGGTCATGATGCTTGTAATGATGACCGTGATGATAACCACCGTGGCCACCGTGCCCCCTGTCGCGAGCTTCCGCGGCCGGGGCTGCAAATACCGCAAGGGCGATAATTGCTGCTGCTAATGTTTTTTTCATAAAACCTCCTTAGGCTTTAGAAGTAATTTGATTATACTCTTGTAACCCTTGAAATCAATATAAATAATGCTAATTTTAGTTATTATTTTGATTGCATCATATATACGGCAGCTTTACGGAATTTCCTTCGGAATAAAATCAAAAAACTTTATATCATCCTGAAACTGAATAGTTTTTATTTGCGAGCTATAACCGTTGATTATATTTACTGTAGCTATAGGAACATTAAAACTATTTGCCAGTAGCTCCAGCAGTGCTTTATTCGCCCTGCCGTCCTCCGGCGGCTGCATAACCTTCACCTTAAGCATATCGCCATACCAGCCGGAAATTCCTTCCCGGCTGGCATTTGGAATGATTTTTACTTTAAGGGTTGTCGCCACGAATTACCTAGAAATTGAAGCCGATTATCAGACGGTCCGGTTTTGAATAATAATTGCGGTGGTCATGATAAACATACTTAGGACGTGATTCATAGCGTTTATACACATATTTTACAGGTTTGTGCTTATGTACATGCACTACTTTTTTATCGTAACCATGCCAATTATTATATCCTTTATGACGGCCATTGTCCCAATCATGCGCGCTTGCACCTGTTGCACCGAATAACGCACCGCCAACCAGTGCTATTGCCAAAAACTTTTTAACTGAACTTTTCATTTTTCTTCTCCATGTTTGGTTATATATTGCTTTTCAACCGCAGCTTTTAATTATTATCATTATTAGCTGCATTATTGACTACACCTAATATACTCAAGTACGGTTCAATATCCTTCGCATGACAAATAAAAAAAATAACCCTCTGGCATCTGCACGTCTTGAGCACATGAAGTTATCTAATGAGATACAAAGGCATAACCGGCTTTACCATGAGCTGGATAAGCCCGAAATTTCTGACGCCGAATATGATAAACTGCTGCAAAACCTGCAAAGGCTTGAATTTGAGTTTCCGGAGCTGGTAAGCTCGTCCTCTCCCAGCCAGACAGTTGGCAGTAAGCCATCACGTAAATTCGCTAAAATAACTCACCTGCAACCAATGCTTTCAATAAGCAATGGCTTCAGTACAGAAGATTTAACTGATTTTATAGAGCGCATTCAAAAATTCCTGGGAACATCGGAGGAAGTTGAGATATTCGCCGAGCCTAAAATTGATGGCCTTTCCTTCTCGGCACGTTTTGAAAACGGCAAACTGGTAAGCGCAGCAACACGCGGCGACGGAAATACCGGTGAGGATATCACCGCAAATATCAAAACAATAAAAACCTTCCCGCAGGAAATTACGCATAACGGCTTAATTGAAGTTCGCGGCGAAGTTTACATGACGCATAATGATTTTGCAGATCTGAACAGCCAGCAGCCGGAAGATGATAAATTCGCCAACCCGCGCAATGCAGCTGCAGGAAGCCTGCGTCAGCTGGATTACCATATTACAGCACAGCGCAAACTAAGCTATTTTGTATATAACGTGGTGGCAGAAAATTTTGCAGAGACTCAGTCAGGCATCATAAAAAAACTTTCAGAGCTTGGATTTGCTACAAACAAACTGAACAGGCTTTGTCATAACATTGACGATATACTGAAGAATTACGAACGCATATATACTGACCGCGCAAAACTGCCATATGATATTGACGGCATGGTTTACAAAGTTAACCGTATTGACTGGCAAAACCGCCTTGGCGCGCTTGCACGCACGCCACGCTGGGCACTGGCACATAAATTTCCAGCCGAACAGGCAAAAACAATACTGGAAGATATCATCATCCAGGTTGGCCGTACGGGCGCGCTTACACCGGTTGCAATACTTACGCCAATAACAGTTGGCGGCGTGGTGGTATCACGCGCAACTCTACATAATGAGGATGAAATAGAACGTAAAGATATACGGATTGGTGACACTGTAACACTCCAGCGCGCAGGCGATGTTATTCCGCAAATAGTAAGCGCCGAACGTAAGGAGGAACATAAAAAATTCCGCTTTCCGCATAACTGCCCTGTCTGTAACAGCCCAACGGTTCGCCCTGAAGGTGAGGCAATAAGACGCTGCACCGGCGGCCTTATATGCGAGGCTCAGGTTGTAGAAAGGCTAATACATTTCGTATCACGTCAGGCATTTGATATCGAAGGGCTTGGAGACCAGCATATTGAAAATTTCCACAAAGACGGACTCATAAAAGAACCGGCAGATATTTTCAGGCTTGAGAAAGATAACATCGTCCACCGTGAAAAATGGGGCGAAAAATCTGCCATAAACCTGATAATTGCAATAAACGAAAAGCGTGAGATTCCTCTGGAGCGCTTCGTTTACGCACTGGGCATAAGGCTTGTAGGGCTTGAAACAGCAAAACTACTGGCAAAGAATTTCAAGACAATTGAAAATATCCGCACCGCAAATATTGAAAGTCTGAGTAATATTGACGGCATCGGCCCTAAAGTGGCCGAAGAGCTGATTGCGTTCTTTGAAGCCGAATATAACAGCAAGGTAATTGACGAACTTCTTAGCGAAGTGAACGTACTTGAATATGTATCTAACGTAAAAGAATCCGCGATAACCGATAAAACCGTAGTATTCACAGGTTCACTTACAAAAATGAGCCGCGATGAAGCAAAGGCCACGGCAGAAAGCCTTGGCGCCAAAGTAAGCAGCAGCGTTTCTAAAAAGACTGATTATGTGATTGCCGGAGAAGAAGCGGGAAGTAAGCTTAAAAAAGCAAATGAGCTGGGCGTAAAAGTACTTACTGAAGATGAGTGGCTGGCGCTAATTTCTAACTAGCATAGCGGCGTAAAAGCCGTCAGTATTGCTTTTCAGCGGCGAAAGGTGAATATCTTCAACCAGTTTGAAATCTTTATTAGAATCAAGAAAACGAGCAACCTGCTCTTCATTTTCTGATGGAAACAGCGAGCATGTAACATAAACCATGCGGCCACCGCTTTTTACAAATTTTGCAGCCTGCATCAGTATTTTTTCCTGCGTTTTAAGAAGCCATTCAATATCAGCCTCTTTCATACGCCATTTAAGATCAGGGTTACGCCTCCATGTACCGCTACCGCTACACGGACTATCAACAAAAACAAGATCGAACATGCCTTTTGGCTGCATTATCTTGGCAATCTTTACACCTGCCCTGTCTAGACGCGCAGGCAAATTCTTCATACGGTCAGGGTCGGCATCATAGCAGAC
Organism: uncultured Rickettsiales bacterium; assembly: GCA_964451475.1. Lineage (GTDB taxonomy): Bacteria > Pseudomonadota > Alphaproteobacteria > Rickettsiales > 21-14-0-20-44-7 > CAYVII01. The sequence continues at coordinate 11,339 of CAYVII010000001.1, read as the reverse complement.
AAGCTCGCCTTCATTTAGCATTTCCGCTGCCAGAGCCAGCGCTTTGCCTCCACCGCCTGCACAATAATCAAGCACGCGTTCACCCGCAGTTGCTTTAGCAAACTGCACAACCATTTGCGAGCCTTCATCCTGAACTTCGTACAAGCCATCAAACTCAAGCGGAACACGTTTTGGAAGACGCAAACCAACCGGAGAATGCGGGGTTGGTTCAGCGCCTTCCAGTTTTAAGTCTTCACGCTCTGCAAGCAAGCTGTTCACGCGGATATCAACCGGAGCTTCACCGTACATGGCAGAAAACTCGGCATCCCAGTTAGCTGGAACATACTTGTTCAGCCACTCGGGATAACCTTCGATACCGCGGATCTTATCATAAACTATTGCCTTAATGGCGCGGCGGTTACGAGAGTTTATAGAGCGGTTGCTGCGGAAGAATTTATTTATGATTCTGTCCGCAGGATATTCCCACTCCGAAACTTCGGTAAAAATGCCGTTTGCCAGCGCCTCAATAGTTTCCGGCTTCATTAGTTAGCAGGAGCGATTGCAGGCACTTGTGCAGGTGCATAGTAAGTTGGCTGCGCAGCCTGTGCTTGCGGCTGAACCGTAGGTGCATATTGCTGAGGCTGAGCATAAGGAGCTGCAGGTGCAATCGTTGCCGGAGCAGTTGCAGCCTCAGGAACTAAGGTAGCCGGAGCATATGATTGCTGAGGTTCGGCAGGAGTGTAATATTGCTGTGATACAGGCTGGGCAATAGGAGTCATATCAACCGATATTTCTTTAGGGTATTCCCACATAGAACCTGTTGCAGCGTCAACACCTCCGCCAATTATACCACCAAACACAAGGTTACCGATGAACCATGTTTCCATATCTGACTGAACAACTTTTTTAGCGTTTGAGCCGTCTGCGCCATGGCAATTGATATCCAGGTCCGTTTTTGATTTCTTGATCTCTGCAGAACCCGGAGCGTTGATTGTGTAAGTACCTCGGCCGTTAGAAAGCTGGCATTGCGCAGGAATGTTCTGCTGAGTTTTAAGTTCAACTCTATCAGATTCACCTTCAATGATGGATGCGCATGCGCCAAGGCCAAGCGTTAGTCCTAATGCCAGTAGTTTTGAGTAGTTTTTCATTTTATTTTCCCTAGATTTATTTGTTAGCTCGCGGAAATTATCATCCTGAACTTAATAAGTTATTAATTACCAGCCTGATAATTCGGTGCTTCCTGAGTAATTACTATATTGTGCGGATGGCTTTCTTTAAGCCCCGCATTAGTTATGCGCACGAACTGGCAGTTCTTCTGCATTTCTTCAATATTCTTGTTGCCTGTATAGCCCATAGCAGCACGCAGGCCGCCAACAAGCTGGTGAACTACGCCTGAAGCCGAGCCCTTGAACGGCACCCTTCCTTCAACACCTTCCGGAACAAGCTTAAGCTTATCACGCACTTCCTGCTGGAAGTAACGGTCAGCCGAACCGCGTGCCATTGCCCCGATAGAGCCCATACCACGATATGATTTATATGAACGGCCCTGATAAAGTATAACCTCTCCCGGAGATTCTTCAGTTCCCGCAAGAAGCGAACCTATCATGGCAACGCTTGCACCCGCTGCAATAGCTTTTGCAAGATCACCTGAATATTTAATACCGCCATCGGCAATAACCGGAACGCCATGCTTAGCTGCAACTTCCGCAACTTCCATAACTGCAGTAAGCTGGGGAACCCCAACACCTGCAACAATACGCGTTGTGCATATTGAGCCTGGGCCAATACCAACTTTAAGTGCATCGGCTCCTGCATCTATAAGCGCTTTTGCAGCTTCGGCAGTAGCAATGTTACCGGCAACAACTTGAGTGGAATTGCTTAGTTTTTTAATGCGGCTAACCATCTCAATAACGCCTTTGCTGTGCCCGTGAGCAGTATCAACTGTTATTAAATCAACCTCAGATTCAATAAGCGCTTTAGTGCGTTCAAACGCTTCCTCGCCCGTACCAACAGCAGCGGCCACACGCAGACGGCCCATTTCATCTTTGCTGGCATTAGGGAATTTTTGCGATTTCTCGATATCTTTAACGGTCACAAGACCGATAAGTTTATATGCAGCGTCGACAACAAGAAGTTTTTCAATACGGTGCTGGTGCAGCAGGCGTTTAGCCTCATCGATCTGCACCCCCTCTTTAACAGTGACAAGATTCTCTGACGTCATCAGTTCACATATAGGCTGTTTTGTATTTGTAGCAAAACGAACGTCACGGTTAGTAAGGATGCCCACAAGCTTGCCGCTTTTTTCAACTACGGGAATGCCCGATATTGAGTTGGCAATCATTACTTCCATAGCTTCAGCCAAAGTGGCATCAGGAGTAATTGTCACAGGGTCAACCACCATGCCGCTTTCAAACTTTTTTACTTTGCGCACTTCACGTGCCTGCTGTTCTATTGAAAGGTTTTTATGGATAACACCCATACCGCCATTTTGCGCCATGGCAATTGCAAGGGCAGATTCTGTAACCGTATCCATTGCCGCCGAAATTAGCGGGATACCAAGTGCAATATTCTTTGTAATACGTGTGCGCGTATCAACACCTGCCGGTAGCACTTCAGAAGCAGCTGGCTTTAGCAAAACGTCATCGAATGTAAGGTATGTCTGGATTTTCTCAATTCTTGAGCTCATGGCAACTATTCCTATGTATAAAGCTTTTAGTTGCCGCGTTCTATTAGCAGCTTGCCACAGTGATTGCAAGCTAAAAACGCGTTGTATCCCCACGTTTCTGCTTTATGTCACAAATGCTTAATAGAAATATACTACATTTTATAAAGTTATTATGATGGATGTGTTGCAGCGGATTCAGGCAGAAATAGCCAGTGGAGAAGGTAAGGGCGGCAAAAATGATGAATTTGCCTATGATGCTGACTTACTTGCAAAATTAAGCCATTCCAGACAACAGGCCGGCTTACTGGCCGATTATATGATCGGCGACGCAACATCACATTTTATTGCCTACCGTAATTCCTTAAAACTGCTGGACACTGTAAACGCAGATATTGCGGAGCTTGAAAAACAGGAAAGCCGGCTTAGTTTTTTGGCTGGATATTTCCGCCGCAAAGAATTTGCCGCCCTAAGGGCTGAACTTAACGCACAAAAAGCGGCAGTTACAGAAGCGCTAAATAACCCGCCCCTGCCCGATAATAACCCTTATTTTGAAAACGCTCGCAAACATATGGGCGCTCATACCGGCTATAACACTGACCATTATCCTTATGATCATATATTTACTGGTATCACTGGAATAATTACAGCATTTGATGCACTTGAAGAAGCGCTGAATGATAAGGATACCCTGCGTCATGTAAACATTCGTATAGCAATTGAGAAAGTGGTGCCGGCAATAAAAAGAAGTGGGCCTGAATTAAGCAATGAAGAAGTTTTAGAATACACAAAAATATTGCTTCACAATGCGGAACACGGCTTCACAGCATATTATAGCAATGACGAACCTGAGGAAGTAAAAAAATCCCGTTACCAAAGACAAGAGGAGCTACAAAAAAAATGCGGCCATAACTTGCCGGATTCAATATCATCACACTGGAGCAGAGACGGTAAGATACCTAATCATTCCTACGTGCCAATGATACGCGCTTTAGTGAATGAACTAAGACTTGATGCGCTGCAAAGATTCCGTAGCGGACTAATGGCAGAAGCCGCACACGACCCTGCCATTGCTAATTCCATAACCCGCATATTTTCAAATATTCCAAAATCAATGCGCGGTGATGGCTATAATGCCAGAACTTTTGATCTTGGCAGGATAAGAGACGCATCATCTTATTATACATACGAAAAAGGATCAGAGTTTATAAATACATATCAGGGCATGTATAAATTCCCTGCGCTATGTAAATTATTTGCAGATGCAGGAATACTTAGCGCAAGGCAACTAAGAATTACCACTAGAGACTATTTACATAAAGCTGGATCTTTTCTTACAGAAGGTCACGACTCAAACATTATAACCAGTATGGCAATGGAAATGTTTGATACGGGTGAGCCAATAGAATCAAGCCGCCATTTTATTAAATACATGAATAAATTCGGAGGAAATCACCAAAGTAACTCACATGGCAATAACTCTGTATTTTCTTATTTCCTTCAAAATCTGGTGCAGCTGGAAAGAGAGAACAAGCTAGATAATCTTAAAAACCTCATACCTGAAGCTGACGCAAAAGTAATTGATCTGTTAATGGACAGGTCATCAGCACTTAATGCTTACGGCGCCCCCATGTACATGGGACCAAAATATTTTAGTCCTCCTGAAGATACGCTACTCTTTGAACGTCTGATGGCTGACTTTAAAGATCAGCTACCGCCAAATTACTACAAATGCCTTAGCTTTTTTGCCGAAAGAGACCTGAATCAGCCTGAATTTGTAAAAATGCTTACAGATGACTTTGAAAAAACCTCAAATGCCATAGTAGCAACGAAAGCAACACTGAATGATAAAAATACAAAGCCTTTAATGAAGGTGATTGCCGCAAGCGATGAACTATTTACAATACTTGTGACAAAACTTGCGGTATCGATATCCAAAAATGAACTCACGGAAGCAAAAGCGCAAAAATTCGCACAGCTTCTTGCCGGCCATAACAATGTCTCAGGCCGACTAGCAGCGCTTGATAAATTAATGCAGCTGAATAAAGAGCCTGAACTTGCAATAGGCGCTACGGAAACAGAGATTTTATTACCGGCAAACCGCAGCTACAGGTATGCAATAAACTTTGAAAACTTTGCAGATTTTGTAAATAAAAGTATATTTTACGCACAGGGAAAAACAGAGAACAAAGCCACTGAACTTGATTTTACAAATAATAATCAGGGTCTGATGCTTGCAAGCTGCTGGCAACCTGAAGCGCAAGTATTTTTGATTGGTGAAACGCATTATAACATCGGCCATGCCGCAACAGAACTTTACGCGCTACCGGCAATGGTAGCGAAGAATGGTCTTACAGATATTGCAATTGAACTTTCATACCAGCACCAACCGGAAATAGATGAATATATCGCGGGTAAACTTACCGATGAGAAATTTACTGGATACTGGGAATTTGAGCTGAATGAGGTGCCGGAGAAAAAACAGGCCTTATTCGAAATCTTCCGGTTTTGCAAAGAAGGCGGCATTAATCTGCATTGCATTGATACAAACAAAAACGCAATCGGGAATGCAAGAGCGGCATTTATGTCAGAAACAACAGATCTTGAACACGCAAGTGAGCATACAAAAAATTTGTTATTCACCAAGCGTAATATAGAAATGGCACAAAGGCTTGAAAACCTTGCAAGACATAACCCCTCGGCACGGATAGCGGTAATAGTGGGTTCGCAACATCTGAATGATGCAATAGTAAAAGGACATTCTATACAGGCATTACTGGCAAAGGCAGATATAAGAACTTCACATGCAGAACTTATCGGCGGCCAGCATTTTGAGCATGCGGAAATAATTCAGGACGGTCTAAACCCGATAATATCAGCAAAAAAATCTGCAGGAACAGACCAGCAATACTCAACCCATAAAGAGACCGAGAAAGGATTTGCACTGCACATACCGCAAAAAACCTTTAATAAGGCTGATATTGATAAAGCTGCAGAATATTTAACTGGAACTATACCAAAAGAAACACAAGTGACACTTAGCCGTTAGGCAATAAGCTTCATCCATTCAATTTCTGCATCCTGCAATTCTTTGACTATCTTCTTATGAAGCACATTCATATCTTTTAGTTTATGCGCGGCACCTTGCTGTGAAAATACCGCTATTTCATTTTCTAGGTTATCACGCTGCTTTGTAAGTTCTTCAATACGTTTTTCCAACTTTTTAGCCTGCTTTTCATTATCATTGGTGTTTGGCGCATCTTTATCTTTTTTATTAGCTTCACGGGCTGCCTTACGCTCTTTTTTGCGCTGGTCCATAACAAGCTGACGGTACGCATCAATATCGCCGTCATATGGCTGGCATGTACCGTCTGCAACTAACCATAAACGGTCAGCAACGCACTCAACAAGGTGAGGGTCATGGCTTACCAGTATAACCGCTCCTTCGTAATTATTCAGCGCCTGCGTTAAAGCTTCACGCGCATCCATATCAAGGTGGTTGGTAGGTTCATCCAGCAGCATGATATGCGGCGCATCATAGCTCATAATGCAAAGCAGAAGCCGACCTTTCTCGCCACCTGAAAGTTCCTGCACTTTTGTATCAGCCTTATGGCGGTCAAAACCAAAACGGCCAAGAACACCGCGCACCTTAGCTTCAGGATGCTCTTTCATAACATCCTGCATAAGCTGGTATGGGGTTTGCGTCACATCAAGGTCATCTGTCTGGTGCTGCGCAAAATAGCCTATCTTCAGTTTACTTGAACGGTGCATATCACCATTCATTGGCTGCAAAGTATCAGATATCAGCTTCACAAGCGTTGATTTACCGTTACCGTTAGCGCCAAGCAGGGCAATACGGTCATCCATATCAATACGCAGGCTAAGCTTTTTAAGCACGGGCTTACCGGGAGTATATCCAACATCTACGTTATCAATTGTAATGATTGGCGATGCCAGCTGAGCAGGTTCAGGAAATTCAAATTTAGTAACACGTTCAGCCATCACCGCATCAACAATATCCATTTTCTGAATAGCCTTAAGGCGGCTTTGCGCCTGACGCGCTTTAGATGCAGTTGCGCGGAACCTGTCCACAAACTTCATCATATGTTCTTTTTGCGCCATTTGCTTTTCATGCAGCGCTTGCTGGTTCATGGCTTTTTCTGCACGGCGGCGCTCAAACTGGTCATAATTACCGGTGTACATGGTAATTTTCTTATTATCCAAATGCGCAATATGCGTAACGGTTTTGTTCAGTATGTCGCGGTCGTGCGAAATAATAACTACCGTTTTGTCGTAGTTCATCAAATAGCTTTCCAGCCAGACCATTGCTTCAAAGTCAAGGTGGTTGGTAGGCTCATCCAGCATAAGTAGGTCAGGTTGTAAAAATAACGCAGCCGCAAGCGCAACACGCATACGCCAGCCGCCCGAGAATGCAGATATCGGCATATTCTGCGCTTCATTATCAAAGCCAAGACCGGCAAGAATAGTTTCGGCACGTGAAGGCGCTTCATAAGCGCCAATCTCTTCAAGGCGCGTATATACATAGCCGATGCGGTCAGGATCTTCAGTAGTTTCAGCCTCTTTCAAAAGAGCCGCACGCTCCTTATCAAAAGAAAGAACAATATCCACAAGGCTTGTATCATCTTCAGGAATGTCCTGCCTTACAACACCAACGCTTACACGGTTGGCAATAGTTATATCACCGCTATCTGCCGTAAGTTCACCGGTAATAAGCTTGAAAAGAGTAGATTTACCGGTGCCGTTTGGCCCGACAAGACCTATCTTTTGGCCAGATGATATGGTCAGGGATGCGTTATCCAGCAAAGTGCGCCCGCCAATGCGGAAGGTAAGTTCATTTATTGTAAGCATAAGGATTGGGCGCTGTTTAAAGACTTTTGCGCCCAAAAACAAGGAAATACTTACCTCTGAGAGCTAACCACTGCAATCTTAAGGGCAATGAACGCAACAATGCCCAGTATTACCAGATAGCGCTCAACAAAACGCCCCCATTTGGTAGCATGGTCAGACATATACCTGTCGCCTATATTTTCCAGAGTCTTTTCAGCATCTTTCTTGTAAGACTGGAATTTCTCAGCCGGAACCAGATTTTGCAGGAAACGCAGTTCCATCTTACTTTTCAGTACGTTTGACCTAATATTTTCCTCAAACTCATATTCAAAGAATTCGTTTTTGTTCTTCTTTTTCTGCTTAACTTTTGACCATCTGCTGCGCGGCAGCTTAGCCTCAATTGTCTTGATAGCATGCGGGAAAGCCGCATCTATAAGGAACGGATATTTTCTTGAACCTTCCTGAGGAGGTGTAAGGAAGTGACGTCTGAAAGCCGCATACGAGAATATGAAGTGCGCAAGATTTTTGTCACCTTTTTTCCAAGGTGAAGAAAGCTTATACTCTTCAAACAAAACAACCTCGTTTTTTTCAAGATCGTCCTTGAACTGGATACCTACTATTTCGACATCTTCATAAAAATTGGTATAATAACCTTTATAGTTAGCCTTGATATCTTCCATGCTGTTACTTGCGAGCATAGCTCTTATTTCACTTGCGCCTGAACCTCTGTATATTGATTTTGCAACCAGATTGCCAGGCTTGCCGTAACCACCCTTAACATCAAATATCTCATGTGTTTCAAAATTAGGCTGCGCCGGTAAAGCCTGAGGAATGTCAGTCAAAGCATCCTCGCCTTCTTTTAAAATAAGCGCAACGCCGTATAAAGGCATTTCCAGATTATCCAAGTTACCTGCAGAATAGCTCATAGTAGGGTCGGCAAATATCTTTTTACCGTTCACTTCAGCATAAACTATCACATGGTCAAATGCATTGCCCGAAGGCAACTTATCTTTCACTCCGCGCGTGGTGTAACTATTCACTAGCGCAGGATACGCTACAATTCCAAGTTCGCGCAGCAATGTAACAAGCAGCGCGGATTTATCCTTACAGTCACCATATTTACGGTCTATTGTAATAGATGCCGGGTGCGGAAGCTGCCCGCTTGCCGAATACGCAACGCTAACATACCTGATACTTTCACGTACATAACGCAAAGCCTCAATAAACCTGGCAGAAACATCTGCAGTTTTAGACTTTATACTATCTGCAAGCTGTCTGATCTCCTCATTGACCTCAAACGAATCCTTATATTTCGGAATCGCCCATTTTACTACATCGCACCATTCTTTGAACTCACTTACTTCTACATATTTATCCTGTATCACCCAGTTTGGTACACCCTGCTCATAACGCATCGGGTTCATACGGGAGGTTTTCCAGACATAGTTCTTATATCCGTTTACATCAGTTATCTCCGGCTCTACCCCCGATTTATCACGGATACTAAGCTCCATACCATGCGGCACCGCCATTCTGGCAATTATCTTCTCAACAGGAATACCCCAGTTAAAGTAAATAACATCACTAAAGCAGTTCCCGGGAATAGAACTATCGACAATACGTGTAAATGAATATTCCACCACATCGCCTTCCATTACATCATCCAGAATAACAAGCAGCGTCTGTGTTTCGTCATAAATACGCCTGTACGAATCCTTTTCACGTTTAGATAGCCGAATATTATTCGTATCAAGCAGCTCAATGCGTTCATTACCGCGTATTATGCGTATTTCATGCAGAGCGATTTTTTCATATTGCGGGTTAAAAGCTATTTCAATATTTGAAAAATTATCAAGCCCGTACTTGTTCAGTATCTTATAGGCATAATGGTTATATCTTTCATAACCTGCCGCACCTATCAATGTCTGTTCATCAATTACCGTATATATCACACCGTAACCGCTATCATCCGGCTTTGCCTGCGCAACCGCAGCTTCTACCGGCTCTATCCATGCTGCTTTTTCTGAAAAACTGTAATTCTGCATAACTTACCTTATGCTAGAAATTAGCTGCAACTCATTAAAAAAGAACTAATTTCCTCCATAATCAAGACAAACAAAGAAAATTTCCTTAGAATCCTTGCGACTTGAATCCGGCTTGTAATATTTTACGGTCTTGAACTTTGTTCTCATATCCTCAAACATCTTCTTACTTTCATTACCCTGAAATATTTTGCTTATAAAATGGCCGCCCTCGTTCAGGTTATCCATAGCGTAATAATACGCCTCTTCAACCAGCGCCATCACCCTTATATGGTCTACACTTCTGTCTCCCATGGTATTTGGGGCCATGTCAGACATAACAAGGTCAAAAGGCCCTTCAATTTCAGTTTCAGTAAAATCACCACGTATTATTTTAGCGCCTGGAATATGGTCTATTTCCAGCAGGTCAATTGCCGTAACCTTACAGCCTTTCTTGAGCGCAACCTGAGTCCATCCACCGGGTGCCGCACCAAGATCCAGAACCTTCATGCCAGCTTTTAAAAAACGAAACTTTTCATCCATATCAAGCAGCTTATATGCAGCGCGTGAACGCCAGCCATCAGCCTTCGCCTGCTTTACCAGCGGGTCATTAAGCTGACGCTGCAGCCACAAAGTGGAGGCGATCTTCCTTTCCTTTGCCGTTTTAACACGGGTTTTAGTGTTGCGTATCTTACTCATGAAATTTCCATTACTTGCGCAGCTTAATAGCAAATATAGCAAAACATTGCATTATAAACTTTTTAAGCCAGTGTTTATATTAGGATTTTAAACTTTAAGGAGATTTATGGAACCAATAAATATGGAAGAAGCGCGTTACTCGGGCTTCTGGATAAGACTTTTAGCGCATATACTGGATGCTATAATTGTATATGCGGCAATTTATGTAATCGGCCTGGTAATGCTGCCCGATGTTATAGATAACTCATCGGCAGAAGAACAGGCGCGTATGATGGGCGCAATGAACCGCCTTACATTACTGGCCATATTTCTTGGCGCCGCATATGAAATTGGTCTTTGCTGCTCAAAAATTCAGGGCACGCTTGGCAAACGCGCATTGGGCATGAAGGTTGTAGATGCAAACGGCAATCGCATTAGCCTGCTAACTTCAGTATTCCGCTATTTTGGTAAAATACTAAGCTGGATGATACTTTGTATCGGCTTTATCATGATCGCCTTCAGTAAAAAGAAGCGCGGCCTTCATGATAACCTTGCAAATACATACATAGTAAAAGCGTAAGTAATACACATATTAAAAAGCCCGCAAACCTGCGGGCTTTTTTTATTACTAGAATTTATTGTTTCTCGGGAAGCCGTTTGGCACCATTTTACCAGAAGTGGCACGCATTGATAGCCACGTCATGATATCAGTTTCAGTGCGTGTACGATCCTTACCCTGTGTCCAGCTTAAACCTTCAGATTTATTAAAAGTAGTAACGTCAGAAAGATTGCCATCCTTATACTTCTGAAGCGCAACACCGCTACCACGGGTCATTTCAGGAAGCTGATCTATCGTGAATATAAGCAGCTTACGGTTTTCACCAACTACTGCCACATGGTCACCCGTCACTTCACGTGCAACAACAGCTTTTTCGCCATCTTTAAGGTTAAGCACCTGCTTACCGTTCTTAGTTTGCGCCACTACTTCCTCTGAAGGAACAATAAACCCACGACCGCTTGACGCGGCAACCAGGAATTTAACACCCGCTTTAAAAATAGTGAGCGAAAGAACTTCAACATCCGGCGCGATGTCTGCAAGCAATGTTATAGGCTCACCAAAACCTTTGCCTGTCTGGATTTTATCACAGCCA